>JAZPZT010000001.1:0-5426 GCA_045544815.1 Acutalibacteraceae bacterium
CGCAAAGAGAAAATAAGAAAGGCTCGGACGTTCGTCCGATCCTTTTGTTTGTTTATTCAAAGCCTTTGGGATTGTTCGATTGCCAGCGCCAAGTATCGCGGCACATATCCTCTACATCCTTTTCGGCGGTCCAGCCAAGCAACTCTTTTGCCTTGGTGGGGTCGGAGTAGCAAGTGGCTACGTCTCCATCACGACGAGGTGCAATAATATAGGGGACGTCTACACCGTTGGCGGCGATAAATGCTTTGACCAAATCCAGCACGCTGTAGCCAACACCGGTGCCCAGGTTAATTGCCTCTACGCCGCTGTGCTCCAAAGCATAATCAGTAGCTTTGACGTGACCGCGGGCTAAGTCCACCACGTGGATATAGTCGCGCACGCCGGTGCCGTCGGGCGTATCGTAATCGTCACCGAAGACCGATAGACGGGGCAGTTTGCCAATGGCAACCTGAGAGATATAAGGCATCAGATTATTGGGAATGCCGTTGGGGTCTTCGCCGATACGTCCGCTCTCGTGAGCGCCGATGGGGTTGAAGTAGCGCAGAAGCACTACCGACCACTCGGGGTCAGAAGCGCACAGATCGGAGAGAATACCCTCAATCATAAACTTGGTGCGACCATAAGGATTGGTAACGGCGCCGGTGGGCATATCCTCTTTGAGGGGGGAGGGGTTGCCGGTACCATAGACGGTGGCGGAGGAGGAGAAAATCATACGCTTGCAACCCATCTCAGCCATCACTTGACACAGCACCACGGTGCCGTTGACGTTATTATCGAAATATGCCAAAGGAATGCGGACCGACTCGCCCACAGCCTTCAGACCGGCGAAGTGAATAACCGCATCAATCTGATTCTCGCGGAAAATGCGGCGCAGACCTTCGGCATCGCGAATATCGCACTCATAGAAGGGGAATTCTTTACCTGATAACTCTTTGACGCGCTTTAGTGCCTCAGGCTTGGAATTGTAGTAGTTATCCAGCACAACGATATCGTAACCTGCCGCTAGCATCTCGACACAGGTGTGGCTGCCGATGTAACCGCAACCGCCGGTAATCAAAATTGCCATAAATAATCCCCCAATCAAAATAGTTCATCATTATTATAATCGTTTTAAAACACAAATACAATAGCTTTTTGTTGCAGTTGGATGCAAAATTTTTTCATTTCTCTTGCCTTTTGTGAGGTTTAGGCGTATAATTGACAAAAACCATAGCGAAGGAGTGCAGAGCGTATGCATAAGGATTTGGCACGCATTCTCATTAATGAAGAAGAATTGGACCAGATAATCACACGCATAGCTGCGGAGTTGGATCGAGATTATGCCGGCGAGGATAAGCGCCTTGTGCTGTTGTGCATCTTAAAGGGTTCTGTCGTGGTGATGGGCGAATTGATGAAGAAAATTACCGTGCCCGTTGAGATTGATTTTATGCGCGTTTCTTCCTATGGTAGTGGCACCAAAACCTCCGGTAATGTGAACATCATCCTTGATTTGATTCGTAAGGACTTGGACCAGTGTGATATTGTGATTGTGGAGGATATCATTGACAGCGGTCGCACGCTGGCTTACTTGAGTGACTATCTGCAACTAAAGGGCGCACGCAGTGTGCGTACTTGCACGTTGCTGGATAAACCTTCTCGCCGTGAGGTGGATTTCCAGGCCGATTACGTGGGCCGTGAGATTCCGGATGAGTTTGTGGTTGGTTTCGGCTTGGATTATGATGAGAAGTACCGTGAATTGCCTTACGTGGGCATTTTGAAAGAGGAAGTATATAACTAACGAAAAACGCACACCCGATTGGGTGTGCGTTTTTTTGATTAGTATCCGAAAAAGGCGTGAGCAAAAGCCTCGGAACGGCTGTTAAGCATTTTAAGAAGGTGCTCCGTCGCGGTGTCGGGAGCAGAGTCGGCGGGGTATTGTGCCATCACAACGCCTTGTCCATGGCATAGGCGCATATAGACGGGATAATAGCTATCCAGCAGGAAGCGGGCAAGTTTTACGAAGCGATAGGGACCTTGCACACGGGCGGGGTCACCCACGGTATTGACCGCTACCGAGCGACCGTCACGGATGGCGGTGAGAATGCTTTCTTCGCTGCGGTCGGGGGCGAAAACGAGGGTGTAGCCACCGCGGGCGGGGCGATGAGGATTGTTGGCGTCGGTATAGTGCGAATCGGTGCAGCCGACCACGGGGATGCGATGGCCTCTCGCTTGCATTTCGGCCCATAGGGCGACGGTGGTATCTGCCTCTTGGTCGGTGATGTCCAGTGCGTCGTAGACGCCGTCTGCCAGTAATTGCTGTGTGATGGCAGAGGCCATGAAGTAGGTTTCAAACCAAATCCAATGTGGATGTGCCAAGATGGCGATGCCGCCCAGCTCGCGAGATTTGCGGGCAATCCACACACGCCACGCATAGTCGCGGCGGTTGATGTGAGAGGGGAGAATCAGATCGGACTCGATGGCCTGCATTTCCTGCTCTGCTCGAGTGGGGTTATCGCGAAAATAGGCGTTGACGCTTTCGGTGCCACCGATGTGTACGGCGTGGATTTGCTCGGTAGGTACGTGGCACTCCTCGCCTAACAGCAGGGTCATATCTACGGGCGCATCTGCAAAAATACGCTGAGCCTTTTGTGCGGACATAGAGATGTAGTGGTCGGTGATGGCCATAAAATCGTAGCCGGCACAGCGGTAATTACCTACAGTGTGGCAAACGTCCTGAATGCCATCGGATTCGTAGGTGTGGCAATGCACCTCGCCCTTGAAACAGCGCATGCCGTAGAGGTCGGCGTTAAGCGAATACACGTAAAGGGAGGCCTCGGTGTTTTCGCCGCGACGGCTACGGTGTGTGATGGCGCGGTAGGGCGTAGCGTCTAGATCCTCTTGCGGGCGCTTGAGAATGAGGGAATGACGTTGCTCGCCGACGAAATGATGGGTAATTTCCAAATCGCCGTCGGTATTGGGTTTTACGTGATAGAAAGTGACGGGCAAATTAGCGTAATCGGTACAGAAATCTTCTACGCCACGAATTTCGACCGTGTAATCTGTGTCGGGCAGAAAGGCGGTATTTTCACCCAAAGGATGGATACGGACCGTGAAGGTGGTATCTGCCTGCACAATCGAAGGGTAGACGGCATAATTAAAGACTTGTTTGTTCATTTACAGACCTCCTTGTTGAGGTGATGAGATTTATTCTAACATAGTGGAAGCAATCTTGCAACTTTATCTGCGAAAATACGGCAATGATATTGTAAATATGTCGTATTTTCGGAAATTGTGTAGAATAAATAATCAATAGCGTTGACAATTACGGTCGAATGAAGTAGAATGTTTATATGAGAATACCCCTTAGAAAAGAGGCTTTATTAATGCTTGGAAAACATAGCAAGACACCTGAAGGAACGCTACGCTCCTCGGTGTTGATTTCTATTTTTACACTAATTATTCCGTACTTTGAGTGTGTGTTCAATTTGGCCACGGTGAATCAGTTGTTTACTTGGGGCACACCCATGATGCTGCTGTTTTCTGTTGCCTATGGTCTGTTAGGGTATCTGCTGATTTCGCTTTTCATAAA
The DNA here is from genome assembly GCA_045544815.1 of Acutalibacteraceae bacterium. Classification (GTDB taxonomy): domain Bacteria; phylum Bacillota; class Clostridia; order Oscillospirales; family Acutalibacteraceae; genus UBA5905. Next base: position 3,569 of record JAZPZT010000001.1, read on the forward strand.
ACCTAAAGCTCATTATATTGCTACCATTGTGTGGATGGTTCTGATGGCGATTCCGTATTTGGTACAGTATTTTGTTTATGAGGGTTTTAAACTGTACTACGACATCACCACGATGCTGTATGGTGCTGAGGATATGGTAGGCAGCTATTCCGATTTGGCATTGAGTATTATCTTCAGTTGGAGCGGTATCGGTATGCTGCTGTTGTATCTCTTGCCTGCCGTTATATATGCCATATTTGGTCGTCTGCTTTATCCTCGAAAAAAGCCGACACCTGTGAATGCGTTGCTGCGTAGTTTGGCAGCGGCGGTGATGGTGCTGTGCTACTGCTTGTCGCTACTTCTAACACATACCAACGAAAAAGCGCTGGCGGTGTACAAGACAGAGTATAACTACCAATCTACCGTCCAATATTTCGGCCTGCTTAGTGGTATGCGATTAGATTTGCAGTACATGTGGAATGGGGAAGAAAAGGGCGATTTTGAGGACGTGCCCACCGTAGAGGTGATTCCGCCAACGGCACCATCCCAGCCGACGGAAACGCCTGACGAGCCCGATAAGCCGGTGGAATACGGATATAACGAAATGGAGTTGGATCTCTCTGCCGGCGAAGGTGCGATTAAAGATTTGAATAAGTACGTCGCCTCTTTAACCGCATCTAAGCAGAACGCCTATACGGGCCTTTTCAAGGACAAAAACTTAATTATGATCACTGCTGAGGCGTTTTCTGCGGAGGTGATCGACGCTGAATTGACTCCGACTCTGTATCGTTTGGCAAACAAGGGCATTCGGTTTACGGATTATTACCAGCCCGCCAGCGCAGGTACTACCGGTGGTGAATATCAGAATGTTTTTGGCATGTTGCCTACGGCCGGCGGTGCATCTTTTAAGGGGACGCAGACTCATTATAACTATATGACAATGGGCAGTCAGTTAGATCGCTTGGGGTATTACGGAAAGGCGTTCCACAATAATTCCTACACCTACTATGACCGCCACTTGACCCATGGCAATTTGGGCTATTCGGACGGCTTTATGGGTTATGGAAACGGTATGGAGAAGTATGTCAAAGGCTTGTGGCCCCAAAGTGATTTGGAGATGATGCAGGGCACGCTGCCGACCTATATCGACAAAGAAAAGTTTAACGTCTATTATATGACGGTAAGTGGTCACAGCGGTTATTCTAAGACCGGCAACAGTATGACGGCTCGCAACTGGGATTTGGTGAAAGATTTGCCCTATTCCGATGAGGTGAAGGGCTATTTGGCGGCAAATCTCGAATTAGAGAAGATGCTCAGTTACCTGGTGGATGAATTGGAGAAAAAGGGTATTGCCGACGATACGGTGATTTGCCTGACCTCCGACCATTATCCCTATGGATTGAGCAAAAACGGATTAAAGGAACTGTACGGCGGCACACCGGAAAACATCTTCCGCAGAGACCATTCCGCTTGGATTCTTTGGTGCGGTTCTCTGGAGAAGGAAGAGCCGATTGTGGTGTCGACACCCACCACCAGCTTGGATATTCTGCCTACCCTGTCGAACCTGTTTGGTACGGAGTTTGATTCTCGTCTGTTCCCCGGTCGTGACGTGTTTTCGGATGCAGAAGCCATTGCGTTCAATGCCAATTACGATTGGAAAACGGAGTACGGTATGTATTTTGCCTCTGAGGGAAAGTTCATACCTGCGGATGGGGCAGAAGTGCCTGATGGATACGTAGACCGCATAAAAGCTATCGTACGCAATAAAATGCGTTATTGTACTATGGCGTGGGAAAACGATTATTTCCGTTATTTATTCGAGAAGTGAAAAAACGGAGGCAACCAAAACGGGTGCCGCCCTGTTTGTGTGTTTCTAATT
>JAZPZT010000002.1:0-8141 GCA_045544815.1 Acutalibacteraceae bacterium
GTGTCTTGCGACACCTCGGGATTTTCGATTAGTCTTCGATGGAGACGTTGGAGATAAACTGAAAACCGTCATTGGTGGCACGCATGGTCACGCGCCGTGTTGCGTCGTGGTCATCGAAACTGTAGTCCACGATGTAGATGCCGTTCTCGATTTTGCCGCTTTTCACATAGACGGGCACCCACTCAATGCCTAAGAAAGAAAGGTAGTAGGCATCGTATTCCTCTGAATAGTGTGCGCTGATAGGGGTATCCAACTCCGTGGGAGAAAGCCCCAGCCGCTTTTGAAAAAGTTCCTCCACTTTGGCGCGAGGATAACGATTTGCCGTGCCGGGCGTATCTTCGAGATAGTCTGCCAGTGCCTGCTTTTCCTCCTCGCTCCACTCGGTCTCATACACGCCGAAGGTGACGTCGGCGGTCAGCACCTCGCCCCATTGTACCTCCTCAGGGCGGTTAAAGGTACGCTGCACAAAGCCCAGATTGTCAGGGTCGTTGAGGAAGGTGTTGATTTTATCCAATTGTTCACTGGATAGATGGACGGTATTGGTCGTCGCAGAGATTTCCACATTGGATACAAACCGATAGCCGTCTTTGGTGAGTTTCAGCACCACGCGACCCTTGCCGTCGCCCCAACCGATTTTGTAATCCACGATGAACAGACCGCCTTCGCCGCCCTCCAGCCAGCCACTCAGCACCTCCACGGGCTGATACTGGGTATCGGAGTGAGCGTGGTAGTAGGCGTCGTATTTCTCAATGTAGAGCATATCGACGTCCTTGGTCAAATCGGCAATCGAAATGCCCAGCTTCTTTTGCAGCAGTGCTTCCACGTCCGCCTTGGCAAAGCGCAAGACGGAGGTATAAAGCTCTTCCCACTCAGCAGCGACGATGTAGTCCTGCACTTCCTCGTCGGTCCACTCCCAGGAGCCCACGCCGATGCCCGCACCGTCGTACAGAGCACCAAACAGCGACACTTCCTCAGGGCAGGAATAGATGTTGTAATTCACAAACCCATTGTTTTCGATGGCGTTGAGATAGGTTTCGATCTCGGTGAGTCGCTCCTCGCTCAGAGGTGCAATATTCAGCTCGGTCAGGCTGATGGAGCCGTCCTTGCCCGACCAAACGATGGCGTAATAGTAGGCCTTGCCGCTTTCGTCCACGCAGGCGATACCACGGTTGGAGACGGTGTCGTTGATATAGGTGTTGACCGTCCAGATTTCACCCTTCTTTAGGGCACGGTGTTCCAGCACCTGATCCATCGTGGGTGGATCGGGATTCAGCGCCAACCACTGGACGTCCGTCAGGTTGACGTTGGCCTTCATCATCACCGCCCTATTGCGTGCAGGGGCGGCGACGTCCTCCGTCCAGTAGCAGTCGGAGGGGATCTTGCCCTCTACCAGCTCGATGGGTGCGACCTCTTGCGTGGTGGCCGTCGTGGTCGTGGTGGTAGGTGTATCTTTGTCGTCGGGTTTTGCCTTGTCGCCGCACCCAGCCAAGGTGCACAGCATTAGCACCGCCAACAGTAACGCAAACCATTTTTTCATACCCAATCGCTCCTTTCAGCACGGCTTCTATTATTAGTCTATCACGGTAGACCTATGCTGTCAAGAACTTTTTGTGCGATTAACTCGCCTCCTCAATGATGATGGTGGTGGTGATGGCCGCCGTGGTTGTGGCATTCCACCAAGGCGCACCAGGGCTGACCGCAGGTCTCATCCTTGCGCTCCACCTCCACCGTCACATGGGCGATACCCATCTCACCCAGCGCCTCACGCACCGCCGCTTTAGCGGCGGCAGGGTCGCCGTCGGATACTACGTGCAGGCTGGCGGCGTGGGTGTAGCCGTCGATACTGCGGATATGGATGTGATGGGCGTTTCGGATCCCGTCTATCTGTTCGACACAATCCTTGATTTTCTCCATCGAGTAGCCGTCGGGGGCTTTCTCGAGGAAAATATCCACCGCCGCACGCAGATGTCCGATGGCGTGGATGAAAATGTACACCGCCACGGCGATGGATACCAACGGGTCGATGACAGCCCAATCGGTATAGCGCATTACCACCGCACCCGCCAGCACCACAACCCAGGTGAGTACGTCCTCCAGCATATGGAGATTCACCGCCTTTTGGTTGAGGGATTCTCCCTTGCGGGTGACGAAGGCGGCGGTGAGATTCACCGCCACGCCCACCACGGCGAAGAGAATCATCCCGTCATAGCGGATGGGGATGGGCGCCATCAGCCGCCCCACGGCGGACACCACCACGCCCACCGACCCCAGCAGCAAAATGCCGCAGGTGAATACGCTGCCCAGCACCGAAAAACGGGCGTAGCCGTAGGTATAGGTGTTGTCGGCGGCACGCTTACTTTTGCGCTCCAAAAACCAAGATACGCCGATGCCCAGGGCATCTCCCAAATCGTGCACCGCGTCCGATAGAATCGCTACGCTGCCGGTGAGCAGGCCGCCAAAAAACTCAAACACGGAAAATCCCAGATTGAGCAGAAAGGCAATGAGTATGTTTCGTTCGGTTTTCATCCTTTTTCCTCCTTGACCAATGAACGGTTTTGCCGTATACTATATTTGATAGCGAACAAAGTGTTCTGTAATCAGTATATGCCTTGGCAAGCCTATTGACTATAACCAAAAATCGCCGTCTGTTCTTTACGGAACAAAAGCGGCAAATTGTTCGGGAGGATTGTATGGACAGACGGCAAAAAAAGACCCGCGAGGCGATTTTTCGTGCCTTCACGGGATTGCTGGCGCAGAAAAACTATCATCAAATCACGGTACAGGATATTCTGGACGCCGCCGACGTGGGACGCACCACCTTTTACGCCCATTTCGAGACCAAAGAGTACCTGCTGCGCGACCTCTGCGCCGAGTTGTTCGGACACATCATCGATACAACGATGGGGCAGGTATCCTGCGCCTGCGGCGATGCGGCGGATTCGGTGTTTCTCCATTTGGTGCGCCATCTGCGGCAGAACGACCGTGGCATTTTAGATTTGCTGTCCTCGGAGAATGACGGCCTGTTTCTCGATTATTTCCGCTGGGAGGTGTGCCGTTTGGTGGAGTGGACCTACGGCGACCGTCTCGCCACCGCCCTGCCACGGGAATACCTCGTCCAGCACATCGCCGCCGCCTTCGTGCAGACGGTGCGGTGGTGGCTGGGGGAGGAGTGCACCCGCTCGCCTGAGGAGGTCACCGCCTGCTTTTTGGCGGTCACCGAGCCGCTGTTGGCAGCGGATGACACTTGACAGCACCGCTGTTCAATTTTATAATGAAAAATAGAAAATACAAGGAGGAAACGGTATGGCAGAGTTTGTACGTTTGAACCCCGACGCGCTCAAGGCGTTGCGTCACATCGATCCCCGTCTGATTTCTTATAACGTGGAGATGACCGAGGTCACCGGCGGCACCTTCTGGAAGGCGTATACCGACGCCCAGGTGGATGGCACCGAGCCCTTCCCCGTCATCAAAGATTGGTCCAATATGGACAATCTGCAGCAGTGGTATGACCCCATCGACACCAAGAATCCCCGTCTTATCAAGATGGCCAAGGAGCTGGGCACCGCTTGGGTGCGCGTCTCCGGCACTTGGGCGAACAAGACCTATTACGATTTTGACAACAAATACGGCGGCAAGGTGCCCGAGGGCTTCCAGAACGTGCTGTCCAAGGAGCAGTGGCTGAGCCTGCTGGATTTTGTCCGCGCCATCGGCGGCAAGCTGCTGGTGTCCATCGCCAACTGCCCCGGTATCCACGCGGCGGACGAGCCCATGCCCTTTGAGCAGGCGGATCTGCTGTTCCGCACCTCGAAAGAGTACGGCGTGCCGATTGCCGCCGCTGAGTTCACCAACGAGCCCAACCTGATTGCTCTGTCCGGTCTGCCTCAGGGCTACACCGCCGCCGACCACGCCCGCGACCACGATCTGTTTGGCGCTTGGTTGCGTGAGAATTACCCCGAGTGCCTGTTTGTGGGCCCCTGCACGGTGGGCGATATCGATATGTTCGGCTTTGGCAACGACGGCGCAGGCGGCGGTATGGCCGCCGGCTTCCGGATGGTCACCACCGAGGAGCTGCTGGGCGAGTATAAGTCCAAGATGGACGTTTTCAGCTATCACTATTACAACGGTGTGTCCGAGCGTGGCGCCGCCATGGGCGGTCACTGGCCCTATGAGGCGATTTTGACCGAGCCCTATCTGGGTATCGCCGCCCACTGTGCTCGCCAGTACGTGCCCAAGAGAGACAAGTACGTCCCCGGCGGCCAGATGTGGGTCACCGAGTCCGGCGATGCCGGCTGCGGCGGTAATACCTGGGCTTCTACCTATGCCGACGTGCCCCGCACCCTCAACGAGCTGGGCGAGTTTGCCACCGTCACCGACGGTATCATCTTCCACAACACCTTGGCCTCCTCCGATTACGGCTATCTGAAGCACGGCACCTTTGAGCCCCGCCCCAACTATTTTGCCGTCCTGCTGTGGAAGCGGCTGATGGGCACCACCGTCTACGATAGCGGCGAGGCCATTCGTGAGGGCGCCCACGTGTACGCCCATTCCCGTGCCGATGGCAAGGATGGCGTGGCCTATCTGGTGATCAACAATTCCGCCGAGCCCACCACCGTGGAGCTGTCCGGCGAGTCGCAGGTCTACGCCCTGACCGGCAAGACCGGCCTGCGTTCCCGTGTGATGCAGCTCAATGGCAAGGATTTGGTGCTGGGCGAGGATGACGCTCTGCCCTGCCTGTGCGGCGAGACCGTCAGCGGCACCGTAGAGGTTGCCCCCGGCGGCTGCACCTTCATTTTGGTATAATTCCCCACAAAAAAAGGACACCCGATGAGGCACCCTCCGTAAGGAAGGTGCCTCAGTTATATTCGCCTTGCGGCGAGTGATATTGCTTTGCAGTTATATTTGGGCTTCGCCCAAGTGATATTCGCTTCGCGAGTTTTAGGGCGAATATAATATCACTGAAACCGCAAGGTTTCAATATAACTTTGCCGTTAGGCAAAATATAACTGTGAGACCTATCTCACAATATCACTTAATACATTTATCTTTGAGATAGATATCATTTTAAAGTATGTAACCCGCTATGACACTTTCATCAGTTGAAAGTGCCTTTTCTTTTATAAAAAACGATGGAAGACAACTTCCTTACGAAGTGTCTTCCATCGGGTGTCCTTTTTTGTTAGTCTTCTCCCCAAATGGTCAATATCGTTCCATCGGCCTTGAGAATCACGTCAAATGCTCCGCCCAAAACGTTGCGGCTGATGTGATAGATACGTACATAATAGGCGTCGTTTTCTTTGTCGTATTGCACGTGGCAGCCCATCCATTCAAACAGCCCACCCTCGGCCGATTCGCCGAAGCGGTCCAGGATGGCTTGCTTGCCCACTTTTGCCGCAGATTTCCAATCGGTCACCGCGTCGTAGGTGCGCTCGGTCTGAAAGTTCGGCTCGGCGATATACTCGGCATAGTCCTCCACCGAGAAGGAACCTTTGTCCTTGGGAGCGGTGCCAATAGCGTAGGCGGAGACAAAAGTGATTAAAAGAGCCAATAGCACGATGCCGACGGTAATGATGGTTTTCTTCATCCTGTTCTCCTCCTTGGTTTTTTTGATTATCTTCCCTCTTTAATTCTGTTTTGCCAGCAACCCCAGCACATACCCTCGTATTTGTCGTTGCCGCCGATTTCGATCTGGTCGCCCACGGTGACCACGCGACCGTCCGCAATACGGGCGTTGACGATGGCCTTTTTGCCGCAGCGGCAGACGGATTTGATCTCGGTGATACTGTCCGCAATCTCAAATAGGCGCTTCGAGCCCTCGAACAGTTGCGTCAGGAAGTCGGAGCGCAGACCGAAGCACAGCACCGGCGTGTCGCAATATTCGGCGATGTATTTCATCTGGTCCACCTGCGCGGCGGTGAGGAATTGGCACTCGTCGCAGATGATGACGTCGATGTGCTGCACCTCATTCAGTGCCACGAAACGGGCGTGGATATCCTCGTCACGGCCCACCACGTCCGCCACGGCGGAGAGACCGATACGGCTCTTTACCACCGTCACGCGCACGCCGTTTTCGTCGGTGTAGTCGTCGCGGTTGTCCAAATCGGGCTTAATCAGCCACACGTGGTTGCCCTTTTCCTCGTAATTGAAGCGGGTCATCAGGGCGTTGGCGGTCTTGGACGAGGCCATGGCCCCGAATTTGAAGTACAGTTTGGACATGGGAATCGCCTCCTATGCGTTATGTGGACATTATACCAATTCGGCGAAAGAAAAGCAAGGAGAAAAGACAAGGTTGGGTAGAAAATGTAGGGGACGGCGCCCACGACGTCCCAAAACCTCCCTCGTGACGGAGGGAGGTTGCGTGCTCCGTTACAATAGGAAAGCGCCCTGCGTTTTTCTCGCAAGGCGCTTTTCTCTTACACTCTAAAAATATCTTTTTCGGTCAAGCCCAAGGCGTCCGCCATACGCTGACCACGCTCACGGTGGGGGAGGAAATGCCCCTCGCAGTGGGCATCACTGCCGAAATAGAACTTACAGCCGCACGCCTTGGAGTGGGCGTAGAAGGCCACCACGGCGGCTTCCTCCGCCTCGCTGCCGAAGCAGAAGGTGGGGGTGTTCAGCTCAATGCCCATCCCTTTTTCGGCGATACTGCGGAAGATGGCGGTCAGCCGTTCGCCTTGCATGAGCCGCAGGATGGCGCAGTGGGTGTCCGCGTCGCCGCCGCTCAGCTTCGGCCCGGTCAGGTGGGCCAGACCGATTTTGTGCCACGGCAGGTCGTAGGTCAGCAACTGCTCCAGTTTGGTCAGCAGCACGGCGGTGCGCCCCTCTGCGGTGGCGGCATCCGCCTCGCGGATGGTGAAGTTGGTCATATGGAAGTGGCTCAGGGAGATGAGCAGGATATCCATCTGCGCCAGCCGCTCGGGCGAAATGCCGATGGCGCCGTCCAGCGTCATATCCACCTCTGCGCCAAAGAGGAAGCGGATGCCCTCGTGGGTGGGCAGGGGCAACTGTTTGGTAATATGAGCCCAATTCTGAGACGTATAAAAATCCGGCCCCCAGCCGCCCTGCAGCATGGGCACGGTTTCGTCCCAAAAATGGTCGGTCAGCGCCACGGCGGAAAAGCCCTCCTCGGCGGCATAGCGGAGAATGCGCGCCGGCGTCTGGTTTGGGTCGCCGGAGCACATGGAGCCGCCGGAATGGATATGAAAATCGTGGTCGACGATATAGCCCATAGTCTCACCTCACAATTGGATACCACCAGTATACTGCACAGCGATAAAAATTGCAAGAAAAAGACGGGCTATCCGTGCGAAAAAAGGTTTCGTTATGCCGTTATTCAAGGCGAAGGCGAAATAAGTGAAGGTTTCCGCAAAGCGCTTCCGTGTCGTAATAAAGCAACTTTTTTGCGAAAATATCACAAAAAGCACAGAATGCAATTGACAGATTGTGTGCGTTGTGCTATAATTATTTTGACCTTAATTTTGAGAAGGAGGCATTCCCTATGCTGAAGTACAAGAGTTTGTTTATGTCCTACATGGATTCCGAGGGCATTAAGTATTCCGACCTCGACACCGAGAAAGACAACGTGGTTAAGGTTGTCTACAACGGTGACAACCTGAACTCCATCCCGATTTACGTGTTCTTCGACACCGACGATGATCCGCTGGTGCAGTTCAAGTGCTGGAACATCGCCAACTTCAAAGGCAAAGAGGACAAGGCTGTCCGTCTGTGCAACAACTTGAATGCTAAGTGGCGTTGGGTCCGCTTCTTCGTGGATAGCGACTCCGATATCATTGCTGATATCGACGCCGTCGTCGATTTCGGTAGCTGTGGCGCCGAGTGCCTGCAGTTGGTGCGTCGTATCGTCAACATCGTTGACGAGTCCTACCCCGAGATTGCCCGCGCTCTGTGGAGCTAATCGGTTAACCTAACCAAAACGCCCGAAGCGGGTTCGCTTCGGGCGTGTCCTTTTTTTGGGTCGTAGCTTCGGAAAAAATATTTCCTTTAAAATCATTTTCAGTTGACATTTCGCTAAATACCTTTGTGATAATTTCAGGGAACAGGTTGTTTCTTACGAATCTGCGATACTTCATATCATTTTCAGTTCTTCCGCTAATCAGCGATTTGTTAGTTACAGTATTATCCGA
>JAZPZT010000003.1:0-2471 GCA_045544815.1 Acutalibacteraceae bacterium
CCGTGCCGCCGGAGCAGTCCTCGATCTCGGTGTGGTCAGCGTCGTTATTGCACACGCGGGTATGGGTGCCGTTGCCGTTAGACTTCCACTCGCCCCAGGCATGCTGGATGGCGGAAATGTAAGTCGCCTCACAGACCTCACACACGCCGTCCTCGGTACAGGTGGCCGTGCCGCCGGAGCAGTCCTCGATCTCGGTGTGGTCAGCGTCGTTATTGCACACGCGGGTATGGGTGCCGTTGCCGTTGGACTTCCACTCGCCCCAGCTGTGGTTGATGGCGGAAATGTAAGTCGCCTCGCAGACCTCGCACACGCCGTCCTCGGTGCAGGTGGCCGCGCCGCCGGTGCAGTCCTCGGTCTCGGTGTGGGTCGCGTCGTTCAGGCACACACGGGTGTGGGTGCCGTCGCCGTTGGGCTTCCACTCGCCCCAGACATGGTTGATGGCGGAGATGTACGCTGCCTCGCAGACCTCGCACACACCGTCCTCGGTACAGGTGGCGGTGCCACCGGAGCAATCGTCGGTCTCGGTGTGGGTCGCGTCGTTGGCGCACACGCGGGTATGAGTGCCGTTGCCGTTGGACTTCCACTCACCCCAAGCGTGCTGGATGGCGGGGATGTAAGCACCGTTGCAGGTCTCGCACACGCCATCCTCGGTGCAGGTGGCCTCGCCGCCGGAGCAGTCGCCGGTTTCGGTGTGCTCAGCGTTCAGGGTGCAGGCGCGGGTGTGGGTGCCGTCGCCGTTGGGCTTCCACTCGCCCCAGTCGTGGCCCAGCTTTTCCGTCAGCACAGCGCCGCAGCCTTCGTTGATGCAGACCTGGTCAGTGGTGCAGGTAGCATCGGCACCGGGGTTATGGTCGAGTTTGGAATCGGGGATGGCGGTTTCATAGGTAATCCGGGTGCCCTCATAATCTGCAATATACTTCACCATCTTGTATTGCATACAGGAGGGCTGCTGGGTAACCTGCTGTGTGACCTCCAGGGGTTCCGTCTTAGTCGCTTTGCAGGTCGTGCATTCCAGCGTTACCTGTGCAGATTCGGGCCTGACAACCCATTCCACCTTCGGGTTGGCGAAGGAGTGGTCGCCGCTTTCTGTCATGCCGCATTCATCGCGCTGGCAGGTGCGGGAATGCTGATCGCTTTCGGCAGACCAGGAAGACCAGTCGTGTCCCAGGGAAGGTGTAGTGACCCTGGACTTTTCAGAACCGCGGGTAACACCGTTGTCCATGGTGTAGCTGGCTTTCCAGTAGGTGATAATGCCCGTTGTGCAGGTGACTTCACCCGAGGTCCTGATGCTTACGCTTGCCGGTTCGGTCTTTGTTTGCTGACAATTTCCACACTGTACGGTGGCTGTGGCGGAGGAATTATCGTCGCTCCATGTGAAGCCAACCCAGGTGTCCCATGTATGCCCGTCGGTGAGGTTGGGGCTGCCGTAAGATTCGCCGCAGCCCTCGCAGACAGCGTTTGAGATGCAGGTGGCCTTGCCGCCGGTATGGTCGCCGTACTCGTATTCCCCGCATGTTTCGCACTTGCGCGAATGCTGGGTGGAATCAGTCAACTCCCACTCCCCGAACGGGCCAGTGTGGGTGCTGGTCTTTTCGCCGTACTCTTTGCCGCAATCCGCGCAGATGGGCCCGGATGCGCAGGTCGCCGTGCCGCCGGTGTGGTCAGCATACTCGTAGGAACTGCTCAAGCCGCAGTCCGGGCAGTAACGGAAGTGCCGATCGTTATTGACGAAGATCCAGCCAGTCACGTTGCGGTGTTCGCCGTTCTCGTTGGAGTAAAGCTGGCCGCAGTCCTCACAGACGGGCGTGCAGGAACCGTCGCCGCCGGTGTGGCTGGCGTATTCATACTGGTCGCAGTCCTTACAGTAACGGTAGTGCTGCGTAGCGCTGTAGGGCGCCCAGTCGGACATATTGCGGTGCTCGCCGTTTGCATCGTTATACTGCGTGCCGCAGCCTTCGCAGATGGGGCGGCAGGAGCCGTCGCCGCCGGAGCAGTCGTCGGTCTCGGTGTGAGTCACGTCGTTGGCGCATACGCGGGTATGGGTGCCGTCACCATTGGGCTTCCACTCGCCCCAACTGTGGTTGATGGCGGGGATGTACGCCGCCTCGCAGACCTCGCACACGCCGTCCTCGGTACAGGTGGCCGCGCCGCCGGAGCAGTCCTCGGTCTCGGTGTGGGTCACGTCGTTCTTACAGGTGCGGGTATGCGTGCCGTTGCCGTTGGGATCCCACTCGCCCCAGTTGTGCTGGATAGCGGGGATGTACGCCGCCTCGCAGACCTCGCACACGCCATCCTCGGTGCAGGTGGCCGCGCCGCCGGAGCAGTCGTCGGTCTCGGTGTGGGCCGCATCGTTAGCGCACACGCGGGTATGCGTGCCGTTGCCGTTGGACTTCCACTCGCCCCAGCTGTGGTTGATGGCGGAAATGTAAGTCGCCTCGCAGACCTCGCACACGCCGTCCTCGGTGCAGGTG
>JAZPZT010000004.1:0-66709 GCA_045544815.1 Acutalibacteraceae bacterium
CTGGCCATCATCATCGAGAGTGCCGCTATGAACAACCGTGAAAAGAAGATGGGCTACAACGCCGCCCAGGAGCTGTTGCACAAGCTGGGTATGGCAGAGGACAGCGGCAGCGCCGACTCCTCCCATTGGGATCAATATTGATTTTGGAGTGACGATATGAACGTTCAACACCTCATCGATACCGCCACCGCCATAGGCTGCGGCGTCACCCTGCAGGCGCCCATGTCCGACGCCACCACCTTTCAGGTGGGCGGCCCTGCCGACCTGCTGATTGACCTGCCCTCTGCCGACGCCGCCGCACAAGTGCTGCGTACCTGCCGTGAGGATGGCATTCCCTACCTCTTCATCGGCAACGGCTCCAATTTGGTGTTTGGCGACAAGGGCTATCGCGGCGCCGTTCTGCGCCTAATGGAAGAGGAACCCGTTCTGCAACCCGAATTGGGCGAAGGGGTGCTGTACGCCCCCGCAGGAATGCAACTGAAAAAACTATGTCAATTCGTCCGTGACCACAGTCTGTCGGGTCTGGAGTTTGCCTATGGCATCCCCGGCACCGTAGGCGGCGCTGTGTATATGAATGCCGGCGCTTACGACGGCGAGATGGCAGACGTGGTCCAACTGGCTCACTGTATCTCCGCGGACGGCGAGATGGGCTTTCTGTCTGCCGCTGATTTGGCGTTTGGCTACCGCCACACCGCCCTGATGGAGCGTGACCTCATCGTCGTTGGCGCTACCCTGCGCTTGCAACCGGGTGACAAGGACGCTATTTGGGATAAAATGAAAGATTTTATGGCTCGCCGTCGGGAAAAACAGCCGCTGGAATATCCCTCCGCAGGCAGCTTTTTCAAGCGTCCCGTAGGCTATTTCGCCGGCAAGCTGATTCAGGACGCCGGCCTTAAGGGATTCACCGTGGGCGGCGCTCAGATCAGCGAAAAGCACGCCGGCTTCGTCATCAATCGTGGCGGTGCCACCGCCGCCGATTTGATTGAGTTATGCCGTCAGGTGCAGGATAAAGTGTACGCCGAATTCGGTGTCCATCTCGAACCCGAAGTGCGCTTCGTCGGCGAATTTTAACACGGCTCGACCACTTGTTTATATCAGAAAGGAACAGCACTATGGAACTCATCATCGTCACCGGTATGTCCGGCGCAGGCAAATCCACCGCCAGCAAGGCGTTGGAGGACATCGGCTACTACTGCGTGGATAATATGCCGCCCGCCTTAATGCCGCCGTTTTTGCAATTGTGCCGTCAGAGCGCCCAGCCGCTGTCTCGTATCGCGCTGGTGACCGACGTGCGTGCCGGCACGCTGTTTGAGGAATTACTGGCGGTACTGCCCTCTATGACCGCATCGGTGGACGTGTGTCAGATTTTGTTCCTGGATTGCAATACCGAGGTGCTGCGCCGCCGTTTTAAGGAGAGTCGCCGCACCCATCCTTTGGCAGGCCCCGAATGCCCTATCGAGCAGGCCTTGGCGCAGGAACGCCGGCTGCTGGCACCGCTGTTTGAGATGGCGGACTATCGGATCGACACCACCTATCTCAACTCCGCTCAGTTTAAGAGCCGTATCTCCGACCTGTTCCGTGACCAGCCCGACACCGAGATGACGGTGCAGATTATGTCCTTCGGCTTCAAATACGGCTATCCTGCCGAGGCGGACATTATGCTGGACGTGCGCTGCCTGCCCAACCCCTATTACGTAGAAGAATTGCGCCCTCTCACGGGTATGGACAAGGCGGTGCAGGATTACGTACTGGGCAATCCCGACGCCACCATTTTCCTCGCCCGTTTGCAGGCGTTGCTCACCCATCTGCTCCCTCTGTATCAAAAAGAGGGGCGCAGTCAGTTGGTCATCGCCATCGGTTGCACCGGCGGTAAGCACCGCTCGGTGACCATGGTTAATGAGTTGGCTAAAGCGTTCCCCGACCGCCGCCTGCTGGTATTCCATCGGGATATGGGTCGGGAATAACCACCGAAAGGAGGCACAGCCGTGTCTTTTTCCACCGAAGCCAAAAAAGAAATCGCCGCCCTTATGCCGGACAAGTTGTGCTGCCGCACGGCGCAAATCTACGGCATGTTAGAGTGCGCCCACGCCTTTTCGGCGGCAGAGATCTCTCTGCAGACCGAGCAGGAGGAGATTGCGGACCTCTACGAACGTATGGTCAGCCGCATTTGCTCCGTTCCTCGCCCTGTGCGCACCACCCTACGCCGCCGCACCACCCTGTGGCAGAGCACCATCCCCGACGCCCATCTACGCCGACAGGTGCTGGAGCATTTCGGCCACGGCGAAAAAGAGGTCTCTTTGCGCCTCAATCGAGCCAATCTGGATTGCGACGCCTGCGCCCGCGCCTATCTGCGCGGCGCCTTCCTCGTGTGCGGCGCTGTCACCGACCCCGAAAAGGATTATCATCTGGAATTTGCCACCCCTCGCTATCACCTGAGCCGTGACCTGCTGGCCCTCTTCCGCGAGGTCAACTTTCCTGCCAAAATCGTCACCCGTGGCGGCAGCTACGTGGTGTATATCAAAGGCAGCGAGGCCATTGAGGACTGCCTGACCTATCTGGGCGCCACCAAAGCGGCGCTAGAGATGATGGGTGTCAAGATGGTCAAGAGCATCCGCAACGACACCAACCGCCGTATCAATTGCGAGTCCGCCAACATCGACAAGACGGTGCAGGCCGCCGTGGCACAGGTAGAGGCGGTGCGCCGTATCGAATCCGTTTGCGGTCTTTCCGCCCTGCCCGAAGAGTTGCAGGAGGTGGCTCGCCTGCGGCTGGACAATCCCGACCTCTCTCTGCGCGATTTAGGCGCGTTACTCGACCCTCCCCTCACCCGTAGCGGTGTCAACCACCGCCTGCAACGCATTCTGAAATTCGCCGCAGATTTGGAAGATTGAGGAAAAATCTTCAAAAATCGATACCTAACCTATACGCAACCTATACCCAACCTATATGTTCACTACATCGTAAGGAGGCGCTGACGGACATGGATTTCGTACACCTGCACGTACATACCGAATACTCTCTGCTGGACGGCGCCTGCCGTATCCCCACCCTCGTGGCCCGTGCCAAGGAGTTGGGGCAGACCGCCCTGGCCATCACCGACCACGGCTCTATGTACGGTGTCATCGATTTCTACAAAGAGTGCAAAAAGCAGGGCATTCGCCCCATCCTCGGCTGTGAGGTGTACGTGGCCGCCCGCACCATGGCGGATAAGATTCACGGCCCCGACAGCGAATACCACCACCTGGTCCTGCTGTGCGAAAACGAGGTGGGTTATCAGAACCTGCTGAAACTCGTCTCAGCCGCCTGGACCGAGGGCTTCTACATCAAGCCCCGTGTGGACCACGCCCTGCTGGAGAAATACCACGAGGGTCTTATCGCCCTCTCCGCTTGTCTCGCAGGCGAGATTCCCCACGCCATCGCCCGCTCGGATTTTTCCGCTGCACGGCAGCTGGTGCAGTGGTATGCCCGTGTGTTTGGCCCCGACCACTTCTATCTGGAGTTGCAGGACCACGGTCTGCGGGAGCAAAAGGAACTCAACGGCGTGCTCACCCGACTGGGTCGGGAATTCGGCATTCCCTTGGTGTGCACCAACGACGTGCATTACGTAGGCAAAGAGGACGCCGAAATGCAGCGTGTGCTATGCTGTATTCAGACCGCCACCACCCTGCAGCAGCCCTCTCCCCTCAACTTTGAAACCGAGGAATTCTACCTCAAATCCGCCGACCAGATGGCGGCTCTTTTCCCTGCCGACGCGGTGGAAAACACCGCCAAAATCGCCGACAGATGTCAGGTGGAGATTGAGTTTGGCAAGATAAAACTGCCTGCTTTTGACAGCCCGAACGGGGACAGCAACGCCTATTTGGAGCAGTTGTGCCGTGAGGGCATGACCCGTCTCTACGGCGCCCATCCCGACAAGGCGGTCACCGACCGCTTGGAATACGAACTGTCGGTCATCCGCCGTATGGGATACGCCGACTACTACCTCATCGTGGCGGACTACGTGAACTACGCACGCACCCACGATATTCCCGTGGGCCCCGGTCGAGGCTCGGGCGCCGGCAGTCTCTGCGCCTACTGTATGGGTATCACCCTCATCGACCCCTTGCAGTATGACCTGCTTTTCGAGCGCTTCCTCAACCCCGAGCGTGTGAGTATGCCCGACTTTGACGTAGACTTCTGCACCGAAAAACGGCAGCAGGTCATCGACTACGTCATCGGCAAATACGGCGCCGACCGTGTGGCGCAAATCATCACCTTCGGCACCATGGCGGCAAAGGCCGCCGTCCGTGACGTGGCCCGTGCCATGGGTCTGCCCTACGCCGTGGGCGATAAGGTGTCCAAACTCATACCGCGCGGTCTGAATATGACGCTAGAGCGTGCCCTAAACGAGAGCGAAAAACTCCGTGACCTGCGGGACAGCGACCCGCAGGTGGCCACCCTGCTGGAGATGGCGATGAAGGTGGAGGGCTTTCCGCGCAACGCCTCCACCCACGCCGCAGGCGTGGTGATTGCCCCTCGCCCCGTGTGCGAATACGTGCCCCTGTGTATGAATCACGAGGCGGTGGCGACCCAGTATCCCATGAGCAACTTAGAGGAACTGGGAATCCTCAAAATGGACTTCCTCGGTCTGCGCAACCTGACGGTCATCGCCGACGCCGAGAAAATGATTCAAAAACACACGCCCTCTTTCGCCGTGGCGGATATTCCGCTGGACGATAGACGGGTGTACAAAATGCTGTCGGAGGGCAAATCCGACGGCGTATTCCAGATGGAATCCGGCGGCCTTAAACGTGTGCTGATGCAACTGCGTCCCACCCGATTCGAGGACCTCATCGCCGTCATTTCCCTGTATCGCCCCGGCCCGATGGACTCCATCCCTCGCTATATTGACAACAGCCGCCACCCCGAAAAGGTGAAATACGCCCATCCCCTGCTTGAGCCGATTCTCAAGGTCACCTACGGCTGTATCGTGTATCAGGAGCAGGTAATGCAGATCCTGCAGGCGTTGGCCGGCTACTCCTTCGGCCGTGCGGATTTGGTGCGCCGTGCCATGGCGAAGAAAAAGCACGACGTGATGGAGAAAGAGCGTGCCATTTTTGTAGGCGGCTTGACGGAAAATGGCGTCACCGTAGTGGACGGTTGCGTGCGCCGCGGCGTCTCCGCCGCCGTGGCCAACAAAATCTTTGACGAGATGGCCACCTTCGCCTCCTATGCCTTTAACAAATCCCACGCCGCCGCCTATGCGCTGGTGGCGTATCAGACCGCCTATCTCAAGTGCCTGTATCCCCGTGAGTATATGGCCGCCCTGCTGACCAGCGTGTTGGGCAGCGATAAGGTGGTCACCTATATCCGCGAGTGCGAGCGTATGGGTATCCCCGTACTGCCGCCCTCCGCCAACGAATCCCACGCCGATTTTGTGGTGGTGGGCGACCACATCCGTTTTGGTCTGCTGGCGGTGAAAAACATCGGCAGAGGTTTCGTGGACGTGCTGGTGGCGGAGCGAGAGAAAAACGGCCCCTACACCGGCTTCTACCGCTTCTGCAAGCGGCTCTCCGCCCATCGTGAATTTAACCGCTTAGGGTTAGACAGCCTGATCCACTGCGGCGCACTGGACGGACTGGGGCTCAACCGCCGCCAAATGCTGCAGATGGCGCCTCTGGTGATGGACCAGCTGGATAATCAGAGCCGCTACGCCATGGACGGTCAGGTGGGCTTTTTCGACGCGGCAGAGGCCGCAGGCGATACGCCCATCACCCCTCCCGACGTGGAGGAGGTATCCTACGCCCAACTGCTACAGATGGAAAAGGACGCCACGGGTCTATACCTGACGGGTCATCCCCTGACGCCGTATAAAGAGTATTACAAGCCCCTGAAATGTGTGCGCCTGGACCGTGTGCTGGCCGCCGTAGAGGAGGGCAGCGATGCCTATCCCGACGGCGCCGCCATCCGCACCCTGTGTATGGTGGGGGCGGTGCGTGTGCAGCCCACCAAGTCGGGCGCCAAGATGGCCTATATCCGTGTGGAGGATCTGTACGGCTCCATCGAGATGGTGGTATTCCCCAAGACGCTGGCACAGTATGAGGAATTGTTGCAGGCAGGTAATGCGGTGCTGATCAGCGGCCGCCTGGACATTCAGGAGGAGGAAGCGCCCAAGCTGATTTGTCAGCGTGTGGAGCCGATTCCCGACACGCCGCCCGCTATGCCGCAGGCACCTGCGCCGACCAAGGCGCCCAACCCTCGCGCAGGGCTGTATCTGCGCCTGCCCGGCGAGCATTCCGCGGAGTTTGTAAGCGCTTACAATGCTCTAAAATCAAGCCACGGCACCACACCCGTGTATATCCGTTTTACCGACAGCGGCAAGATGGTGAAAGCCCCTGCCGACTGGGGTGTCACCCTCACGCCGTCGCTGCTTGCGGCGCTCAAACAGGCCCTCGGCGATGACAACGTGGCTGTGGTGGAGTAAGGAACAAACAAAAAAACCGCTACCCTGACGGGTAGCAGTTTTTTCATCTTATGGGGGCATTACTTAATGCCGTTTTGAGATTTCCACTCCAGATAATCGTCGTAGGTCATCATCTTGTCGATGAGCTTGCCGTCCTTAATCTCCATAATGCGGGTAGCCACCGTCTGAATAAACTGGTGGTCGTAGGAGGAGAACAGCACGTTACCTGCGAAGTTGGTCAGACCGTCGTTGACGGCGGTGATGGACTCCAAATCCAAGTGGTTGGTGGGCTGATCCAACATCAGCACGTTGGAGCCGTACATCATCATACGGGACAGCATACAGCGCACCTTTTCACCACCGGAGAGCACCTTGACCGGCTTGAGCACGTCGTCGCCGGAGAACAACATTTTGCCCAAGAAGCCACGCAGATAGGTCTCGGTGTTGTCCTTGGACCACTGATTCAGCCACTGAATCAGTGTCAGGTCGCAACCATCGAAAAAGGCGGAGTTATCCTTGGGAAAATAGGACAGGCTGGTGGTGCCGCCCCATTTGTAAGAGCCGCTATCCGGCTCCAGCTCGCCGGCCAGAATCTTAAACAGGGTGGTGGTGGCAATCTCGTCCTGACCCACAAAGGCAACCTTATCGCCCTTATTGATACGAAAAGAGATATTATCCAGCACCAGCACGCCGTCCACCGTCTTGGACAGACCCTCTACGGCGAGAATCTCCTTGCCGGCCTCGCGGTCCATCTGGAAGCCCACGTAGGGATAGCGGCGAGAGGAAGCAGGCATCTCCTCCACCGACAGCTTATCCAGCAGTTTGCGGCGCGAGGTGGCCTGACGAGACTTAGATTTATTGGCGGAGAAGCGCTGAATGAAGGACTGTAACTCGCGAATCTTTTCCTCATTCTTCTTATTCTGCTCGCGCATAATCTTCTGAATGAGCTGGCTGGACTCGTACCAGAAATCGTAGTTACCCACATAAATCTTAATCTTGTTGTAGTCCACGTCCACGATGTGGGTGCACACGTTATTCAGGAAGTGACGGTCGTGGGACACCACGATAACGGTGCCGTCGTAGTCCATCAGGAAGTCCTCCAGCCAGCGGATGGAGTCGATGTCCAGGTGGTTGGTGGGCTCGTCCAGCAGGATGATATCGGGATGGCCGAACAGAGCACGAGCCAGCAGGATCTTCACCTTCTGCTTGTCGCCCAGAGTGCCCATAATATCGTACAGCATGCTGTCGGACAGACCCAAGCCGGAGAGAATCTGGCCTGCCTCGGTCTCCGCTTCCCAGCCGTTCATCTCGGCAAACTCACCCTCTAACTGAGCGGCCAGTTCGCCGTCCTCATCGGTGAAATCCTCTTTGGCGTAGAGGGCGTCCTTCTGCTGCATAATCTCAAACAGGCGGGGATTGCCCTGGATGATGGTGTCCAGCACGGTCTGGTCGTCATAGGCGAAGTGGTCCTGCTTGAGCACCGACATACGGGTGCGCTTGTCGATGATGACCTCGCCGGAAGTGGGCTCCAAATCGCCGGACAGGATACGCAGGAAGGTGGACTTGCCCGCGCCGTTGGCGCCGATGACGCCGTAGCAGTTGCCGGGGACAAATTTCAAGTCCACGTGCTTAAACAGGTCCTGACCGCTGAAATTGATACCCAAATCAGAAACGGTAATCATAGAAATATCCTCCTCAATCGGTAGTGGGAGCGCATAGCGCATACGAATATAGTGTAACAGAAAGGCGCAGGAAAATCAAGGTGGCAAAACAGAAAGAAACACCGTGGAAAACCACGGTGTTTCGTGTATTATGTGCAATTTAGAAGTTTGTCTTGTCCAAAACGTATTCGATTTTGCCGTCGCAGACGGTGAAAGATGCGTCGTTTATCGGCGTACCATCCCCTTTTGTTGAAAATTCGGTACTCCTCCAAAAAGCAAGGAAATAGAATAAAAGCACCGAATTATCTATTCGGTGCTTTTCACTCAGTTTTACCACACGCCCAGACCCTCAAGGAGAATCTTGACGCCGATGAGGATGAGGATGATACCACCGGCACGCTCGGCGGCAGTGCCGTATTTGTCGCCCACCTTACTGCCCATCCACACCGCCACGGCGGAGATGACAAAGGTGATGACGGCGATAATCGCCACCGCCACCAGCAATTCGGGCAGAGGTTTATCCAGAAAAGACACGCCGGTGACCATAGCGTCGATACTGGTGGCCACCGCCAACGGCAACATCACACGAGGGGCGAAGGAACAACTCTGGCAAGTGCACTCTTCCTCCTCCCCAAAGGATTCACGCAGCATATTGACGCCCACCAGCACAAGCAGGGCGAAGGACACCCAATAGGCGTATTGGTCGATGAGGGTGGAGAAGGTGCGGCCGAGAGCATAGCCGATGGCCGGCATTACACCCTGAAATACGCCGAAATAGGCGCCTGCAATCAGACAATGATTCAGTTTCACCTTACCCACGGCGAGGCCCTTGCACATAGACACGGCGGCGGCGTCCATGGCGAGGCCGAGGCCAATCATAACAAAATTGAGAATATCCATTGGCGGTCTCCTTTATGTATTACTTGCGCGCCACGCCGCTCTCACGGGCGGCGGCGGCCACGGCGGCGGCCACGGTGGGGCCCACACGAGGGTCAAAGGCACGGGGCAGGATATAGTCCGCCGCCAGCTCCTCCTCCCCTACCAGCGAGGCGATGGCGTGGCTGGCCGCCAGCTTCATCTCCTCGTTGATGTCCGAGGCACGCACGTCCAGCGCACCGCGGAAAATACCGGGGAAGGCCAAGACATTGTTAATCTGATTGGGGAAATCCGAGCGGCCCGTGCCCACCACGGCAGCGCCTGCCGCCAGAGCCAAGTCGGGCATAATCTCCGGCACGGGGTTGGCCATAGGGAATACGATGGCGCCGTCTGCCATTGAGGACACCATCTCAGGTGTGACGATATGAGGTGCCGACACGCCGATAAACACGTCGGCGTCCGCCATAGCGTCCGCCAGCGTGCCACGCAGGCAGGCGGCGTTGGTGAGGGCGGCAATCGCCGTATGTGCCCCATTATCGTATGCATCCTCACGGGTAAGAATGCCACACTTATCGCACATAATCAAATTTTTGACGCCCAAGCGGAGCAGATGATGGGCGATGGCGATGCCTGCCGAGCCGGCGCCGTTGATGACGCAACGCACGGTGCCGATATCCTTACCCACCACCTTGAGGGCGTTGAGCAGGGCGGCGCCCACCACGATGGCGGTGCCGTGCTGATCGTCGTGAAAGACGGGAATATCGCACAATTCCTTAAGCCGCTGCTCAATCTCGAAGCAGCGAGGGGCGGCGATATCCTCTAAATTGATACCGCCGAAGGAGCCGGACAACAAGTAGACGGTGCGGACGATTTCGTCCACGTCCTTACTCTTGATACACAAGGGAAAGGCGTCCACGCCGCCAAACTCCTTAAACAGCACGCACTTGCCCTCCATCACGGGCATACCGGCCTCGGGGCCGATATCGCCCAGACCGAGGACGGCGGTGCCATCGGTGACCACCGCCACCAGATTGTGGCGGCGGGTCAGGTCGTAGGACAGGGCGGGGTTATCCCGAATGGCGAGGCAGGGCTGTGCCACACCGGGGGTATAGGCCACCGCCAGTTGGGCGCTGTTTTCCACAGCGGCACGGGAGGTAACCTCAATCTTGCCCGCCCAGTCGAAATGTTGTTGTAATGGGGTGTTTTGCTCGCTCATAATTAACCTCTATGCCACTTGACGCCCTGAGGGGTATCCTCCAGCACGATACCGCGGGCGGTCAGCTCGTCACGGATACGGTCGGCCTCCGCCCAATTCTTCTCCTTACGAGCGGCGGTACGGGCGGCGATCAACTCCTCGATCTCGGCGTCGTCATCGCCGGCCTGGCCGCGCTCGTAGCAGAAGCCCAGCACGTCGGTGAGTTCGTCAAACAGTGCCTTGCCGCACTCAATCGTACCCTTGGTGGGGTTGGCGGTGAGCATTACGTTGATATCCTTCACCAATTCGAACAGGGCGGCGATACCGTCGGCGGTGTTCAGGTCGTCGTCCATAGCCTCGATGAACTGGTTGCGGCGTGCCTCCACCTTAGCGGCGAAGGCGGCGTCCGCCTCGCCCTCGGGAGCGTTGCCCAAAGCGAAGTCCATAGCGTTTTTGCAGTTATACAGACGATCCAGGGCGTTGATACCCTGCTGGATGATCTCGGTGTTGTAGTTGATGGGCATACGATACGAGGAGGAAATCAGGAAGAAGCGGATGGCCTCGTAGCCGTAGACTTGTGCCACGTCACGGACGGTGAAGAAGTTGCCCAGGGACTTGGACATCTTCTTGTTGTCCACGTTGATGTAGCCATTGTGCATCCAATAGCGGGCGAAGGGTACGCCGTTGCAGCACTCGCTCTGGGCGATCTCATTCTCATGGTGGGGGAAGATCAAATCCTGACCGCCGCCGTGAATGTCAATGCTCTCGCCGAGGTAACGGCGAGCCATAGCGGAGCACTCAATGTGCCAGCCGGGACGGCCGTCGCTCCAGGGAGAGGGCCAAGAGGGCTCCCCCTCTTTCGCCGCCTTCCACAGGGCGAAATCCAGCGGATCTTCCTTCACCTCGCCCACGGCGATACGAGCACCGGACTCCAAATCGTCGATAGGCTGGTGGGACAGCTTGCCGTACTCGTCAAACTTACGGGTGCGGAAATACACGTCGCCGTTTTCCGCACGGTAGGCGTAGCCGCGCTCCACCAGACGGGAGACGATGTCGATGATGGTGTCGATATTCTCGGTGGCCTTGGGATGGGTGGTAGCCTCACGCACACCCAGACCCTTGGCGTCGGTCCAGAATTCGGCGATGTACTTTTCCGCCACCTGCTCGAAGGTGATACCCTCCTCGTTGGCGCGGCGAATAATTTTATCGTCGATGTCGGTGAAGTTCTGCACGAAATTCACCTCGTAGCCACGCCACTCCAAATAGCGGCGCAGGGTGTCGAACACCACCAAAGGACGGGCGTTACCGATGTGGATAAAATTGTACACGGTAGGGCCGCAAGCGTACAGACGAATCTTACCCTCCTCGATGGGGATGAGTTCCTCTTTCTGACGGGTCATAGTGTTATATACACGCATAGTTTAGTCCTCCTTATGCATTTTTTCCAATTGTTCAATCCGCTCCTCTAAGCGGCGAATCTCCTGCGCCACAGGGTCGGGTACGTGAATCTGATCCAAATCCTGCACCTTTTCCCCATCGCGGCGCACCACACGGGCAGGAATACCCACGGCGGTGCAGTTATCGGGGATGTCGGTGAGCACCACCGCGCCGGCGGCGATGCGCACGTTGTTGCCAATCTTAATCGGGCCCAACACCTTAGCGCCGGCGCCTACCATCACGTTATTGCCCAGGGTGGGATGGCGCTTGCCGGTATCCTTACCCGTACCGCCCAGGGTCACGCCCTGATAGATGGTGCAATCGTCGCCAATCTCGGTGGTCTCACCGATCACCACACCGGTGCCGTGGTCGATGAAAAAGCGGCGGCCGATGGTGGCGGCAGGGTGAATCTCGATGCCGGTGCGGCGCACACACCGCTGAGATTCCCATCGGGCAAGGAAATACAACTTGTGCCGATACAGCCAATTGGCTCGGCGATGAGAGCGCATGGCCTTGAGGCCGTTGTACAACGCCCACGCCTCAAAGGACGAGCGAGAGGCAGGGTCACGCTCACGAATGGTAGCGATGTCTTCACGTAATTGGCGGAACATAGCAACGACTCCTTTCGTAAGATGGATAAAAAAGAAAACACCTCCGTTGCTCCCCGATGGGAAGCAACGGAGGTGAGAAAAAGCTCACGGTTCCACTCCGTCATTCACTCAGTAGGCTCCCAACAGAGCCCTGCCCGCTAACGGGGGCGCACCGCCGCAAGATACTGGGACGTAAATCCGTTCCCCTGCGGAGCGGATGGGTGCATTTCGCCATACCGTGCGTCGGGTTGCTCACAGCCAAGGCAATCCCTCTCTGTCACGCCGTGTGTGGGTACTTCTCCCATCCATCGCTTTTCGTATACTATCATTATATACGGAAAATCCGATTTGTCTACTACTTTTTTACTTTTCTTCCTTGAAATAATGGCGCAGTTGCCAAATGTACTGAATGCCGGACACCACGGTGGCCACCACCGCAATCCAAATAAAGACAAGGCCGATACGGCTGCCCCACAAAATGCCGGTAGTGCCGAGCACCTCGCGTACAGCAACAAAACGGATGGCCTGACGGAACGCCAACATGTAGATGATGGACACCATCTGCATCACCGTCTTCAGCTTGCCACTGAAAGAAGCGGCCACGACCACACCGTCCTTGGCGGCCAACAGGCGCACCGAGGTCACCGCAAACTCACGAGCCAGAATGATAAACAGTGCCCAAGGCAGACTACGGCTGGAAATCATATACACAAACCCGATGAAAGCGGCAGTGGTTAGCATCTTGTCAGCCAGAGGGTCCAAGAACTTGCCCAAATTGGTAATCAGATTGCGCTTGCGAGCAATCTTGCCGTCAAAATAATCGGTCAAAGAGGCGATGATAAAGACAAGCAGCGCCACACCATAGTGCAAAGGAAAATCAATCACAACACAAGCGAAAAAAACAGGGGTCAAAATGCAACGAATCAGGGTCAGTTTGTTCGGTAAATTCATACTTTCATCTCTCCTATCAAATCCCAGTCCATAGTATCCAAAATTTCAACCTCTACCATATCGCCCGTCTGTACGGGACGGGTAGCGGTAAAAAACACTTTGCCATCAATGTCGGGTGCGTCCGCCGCAGTGCGGCCGAACCAACACTCCGCGTAACGGTCGAAACTCTCCACCAGCACGGTGACGGTCTTGCCAATCATCCCCTCGTTGTAAGCATCGGAGATACGGCTCTGCTCCTCCATCACCACGTCGCGGCGGCGGTATTTCACCTCGTCCTCTATCTGGTTAGGCATATCGTAGGCAGGGGTGTCCTCCTCCGGAGAGAAGGCGAAGCAGCCCAGCCGCTGGAATTGAGCGGTCTGGATAAACTCGCACAACTCCTCAAAATCCTCCTCCGTCTCGCCGGGGAAGCCCACCATCACGGTGGTGCGTAAGGTGATATCCGGCACAGCGGCACGAATGCGCTCGATGAGAGCGGTGAGGCTCTCCCGATTGCCGGGGCGATGCATGCCCTTGAGGACGTTGCCGGCGGCATGCTGCAACGGAATATCCATATAGTGGAGCACCTTCTCCTCCTTCGCCATCACAGCGAGCAGCTCGTCGGTGATGTGCTCGGGATAGCAGTACAGTAGACGAATCCACTTTAGGTCCTCAATTTGGCACAATTCCGTAAGCAGCTGCGGCAGGCGGCTCTCGCCGTAGAGGTCACGTCCGTAGACGGTGGTATCCTGTGCCACCAGCACCAACTCTTTGACACCCGTAGCCACCAACGCACGAGCCTCTGCCACAACGCTCTCCATAGGGCGGCTGCGGAGATTGCCACGGATATTGGGGATGGCGCAGTAAG
Organism: Acutalibacteraceae bacterium; assembly: GCA_045544815.1. Lineage (GTDB taxonomy): Bacteria > Bacillota > Clostridia > Oscillospirales > Acutalibacteraceae > UBA5905. The sequence goes on from JAZPZT010000004.1 coordinate 14,000, forward strand.
CGCAACGGTTATCGCACCCGTCGGCAATACGCAGATAGGCGAAGAAATGGGGCGTGGTGAGCACACGAGAGCCCTCTAAACACCAACTCTCACGGGAGGGGAAGGAGCGAACGGTCTCCCCTGCCATCACCTGCTCCACCACGGCGGCAATGTCGCCATTGGCGCCGAGGCCGAGGACGGCGTCACACTCGGGGATCTCATCCGCCAACTCCTGCTGATAGCGCTGTGCCAAACAGCCCGTGACGATAATCTTCTTGATCTGCTTTTCTTTTTTGAGTTGAGCAAATTCCAAAATATTCTCGATGGACTCCTGTTTGGCGTCGGCGATAAAGCCGCAGGTGTTGACAATCACCACGTCGGCATAGCCGCTGTCAGAGGTAATCTCATACCCTGCTTCGGACAGGGAAGCCAACATCAATTCGGCGTCCATTTGGTTTTTGGGGCATCCCAGGGATACCATACCCACTTTGATTGCCATAATGTTACTCCTCGTCATCCGGGGCGCCCATCTCATCCATCGCGCGGCGAATCGCCCCGTAACTAAACCCGCGGCGTGCCAGCGCCGCAATCACACGACGGCGGCTGTCGGGGTCGTTCAGTTTATTATAATACTTTTTTTGCAATAATGCAAGGGCTTGTTCAAAGTCCTCCCCTTCTAAGTCGGAGACGACAGCTTGTACCAGCCCATTGGAAATACCGCGGCGGCGCAATTCCTGCTCGATACGGCGGCGGGGATAGTGCTTCCCCTCGCTCAAGGAGCGCGCCAGACGGGCGGCATAGCGCTCGTCATCCAGCAGTCCCACCTCCCGCAGGCGCTCCACCACGGCGGCGGCGATGGCGGGCGGCGCTTCGGTGTATAGCTTCTGTTCCAACTCGTGGCAGGAATAGTCACGCAATCCCAACAGATACAGCGCGCGCTCTCTGGCGCGGTTGCGCTGAGAGGTGGCGAGAAGGCCATTCAGTTGTTCCTCGGACAGGTCGCTGCCCTCACGATAGGCGGACTCGTCGAAGGTGGTCACGTCCACCTCCATCGGGTCTGCGCCCTCCAACTCCAGCCGATACAAGCGGCGGCGCAAGCGAGAAACGGAAAGAATTTTCATACTATCACCCAATCGGTAAAAATACAAACAGGCAGGAGAGAAACTCTCTCCTGCCTATGGGGTTTACAATCAATCGTCCACAACGATGTCAATCTGCGCCTTTGCGGCGGCAGAGGTCACCGACGGAGCGGTGGCCAAAGGAATCTCTACGGGGGCCGGAGCGGCACTCACAGAGGTGCGGGCACCGGGCACCAACTTGTCCAAATTGGCACGGACGGCGGCCTCAATCTCGGCGCACAGCTCGGGATGCTCACGGAGATAATCGCGGGCGTTGTCACGACCCTGAGCGATACGCTCGCCCTTATAGCCGAACCAAGAGCCGGATTTTTCCACGATGTCCAGCTTGACCGCCAGATCCAGCAGCTCGCTCTCTTTCGAGATACCGATGCCGTACAACACGTCAAACTCCGCCTGCTTAAAGGGAGGCGCCAGTTTATTCTTCACAACCTTAACGCGAGTGTGGGAGCCCACGGCGTCGGCGCCGCTCTTGAGGGTCTCGGTGCGGCGCACATCCAGACGGACGGAGGCGTAGTATTTCAGGGCGTTACCGCCGCTGGTGACCTCGGGATTGCCGTACACCACGCCCACCTTCAGGCGCAACTGATTGATAAACAGGGCGATACAATTGGACTTGGACACCGCAGGAGCCAGCTTACGCATAGCCTGAGACATCAGACGCGCCTGCAGACCCACGTGGGCGTCGCCCATCTCGCCCTCGATCTCGGCACGGGGCACCAAGGCGGCCACAGAGTCGAGCACCACGATATCCACGGCGCCGGAGCGAATCAGCGCCTCCATAATCTCCAGCGCCTGCTCACCCGTATCGGGCTGGGACACCAGCAGAGAATCCACGTCCACACCCAGCGCACGGGCGTAAACAGGATCGAGCGCGTGCTCCACGTCAATGAAAGCGGCCTCGCCGCCCATCTTCTGGCACTCGGCCACGGCGTGGAGAGCCAAAGTGGTTTTACCCGAAGCTTCGGGTCCGTAAATCTCAATAATACGGCCGCGAGGCAGGCCACCGATACCCAGAGCGGCGTCCAGCGCAATGGAGCCGGTGGGGACGGCATCCACCGTCATCTTGGTGTTCTCGCCCAGACGCATAATGGAACCCTTGCCATACTGCTTCTCAATCTGGGCCATAGCCATTTCCAGCGCCTTTTGACGCTCGCTGCGGTCGGAGACCGCCTCAGTAGACTTCTTCTTATCAGCCTTTGCTGCCATTGTAATCATCCTTTCGTGGAGTCACTCATTGGTCACATTGTAACACAGGTTTTTACAAAATGCAAGAGATTTTTCGAACATTTGTTTGTAATTTTTATTTTCGAGCCAAAACCACACGGGGCACACCGCCCAAATCGGTGAAAATCCCAGTGTTTCCAAGGCCTTGCGCCCTAAAAATAGCCGCCACGTCCTGTGCCTGTCCGATACCGACCTCTACGGCCACAAACCCGTCGGGAGACAGTTTTTCGCACCAATGTTCGGCAATCGTTCGATAAAAAGTCAGACCGTCGGCGGTGCCGTCCAGCGCCATTTTCGGCTCGTGCTGTACCTCCCGTTGCAGATGGGGTAAGTCGGCAGTGGGGATATATGGCGGATTGGAGAGAATGGCGTCGTAGAAGCCGTCAAAAGCGGCGTAATCCGCCAGCACGTCCGCCTGACGGACGGTGACGGCGTAATCGGGATACCGCAACACGTTCTCACGCAGATACGGCAGGGCGTCGGCGGACAACTCCACCTCGGTGACCACTGCAGAGGGGCACAGCGACGCAACGCCCAACCCCACGCAACCGCTGCCGGCGCACAAATCCAGCACCCGAGGAGCGGTTTTGCCACGCAGTTGTTCGGCCGCCACCTCGCAAAGTAGTTCGGTATCAGGACGGGGAATCAGCACACCCTCCCCCACCTTGAGGGTCAGAGCAAGAAACTCCCACTCACCCAAAATATACTGCAAGGGTCTGCCGGCGGCACGCTGTGCCACGGCGGTCTCCAAAGCGGATTCCTGCTCGGCGGTCAACGGCGTATCGTCCGCCGCCCGACCACGGGGCAGACCGCCCAAATCCTCTAACAGACAACGGGCGTCAAATGCGGCATCCTCGCACCCTGCGGCGGCAAGGCGCGCGGTAGCGGCGGTCAGCCAGTCGCGGCGGCTTACCACCGGTCGGCCTCGCCGTCCTCGGGGATGACGGCCTCCAGAGCCTTAATCGCGCACTCGATCATCGAATCGTCCGGCTCTACGGTGGTAATGTGCTGCACCCACACGCCGGGCTTGGAAATGAAGCGAGTAAACCAGTTGTCCTTGCGGCCGGCCAGCTTAATCAGCTCATAGCCGATACCCACGGTGAGGGGTAACAGCAATAATTTCACAATGGTGCGAATGATGGTGTTGTCAATGGGAATCAGGATGGAGATAAAGATACCCACAATCAACATCAGAATCATAAAAGAGGTGCCGCAACGGGGATGGAAGCGCTTCTGCTTGCGCACGTTTTCCACCGTCAGGGGCAGACCCTTTTCGTAGCAGAAGATGGTCTTATGCTCCGCACCGTGATACATAAAGGTGCGGCGAATGTCCTTCATACGGGAGACGGCAATCATATAGCCGAGGAAAATGAGCAGACGCAACACACCCTCAAAGATACCACGGGTCACCTGATAGGCAGAGGTGCCCTCGGTGAAATTGGGAATCAGCGGTGCCAGCGCCTTAAACAGCACGGTGGGCAACCACATAAACAGCACCAGAGACAGCGCCACGCCCAGCACCATACCGATGACCATCACCACGTTCATCAGAGCCTCCGCCTTCTTCTTGTTTTTCTCGGCGGCGACGGTTTTTTCCTCCTCCGACACCTCTTTGTCGGCGGATTCCTCCTCCATGGCGTCCTCCAATTCTTCCTCAATGCCACTCATCTCGGCGGATTTCATCAGGCACTTCATACCCATCGTCATAGAATCGATGAAACCGAACACGCCGCGAATCAGAGGCCATTTGGTGATGGCCCAGCGCTTATTGGTGGGGTTCTCCCACTCCTCCATACGGATCTCGCCGCTGGTGTGGCGCACCGCCATTGCGGTACGCTCAGGGCCGCGCATCATCACGCCCTCAATCAGCGCCTGTCCGCCGATGGAGGTCTTTTTCAGTACACATTCTTGCTGTTTGCTCATAATCAAATTCCTTTCTCACGCTCTCAGGAGCGCTTGTCTTTGCTTATAATCGGGCATCACCTGCGCCACCGCAGCCCAGAAGGCGGCGCTGTGGTCGTGGTGCAGGATGTGAATCAGTTCGTGGATAATCACGTAGTCGATGGCTTCAGGCGGATACTGCATCAGCCGCCAAGAGAAACAGAGGGAGTTTTTACCGCTGCAAGAGCCGAATCGCTTGCGTGCGGAGGTGATTTTCACCCCTGTGGGTGTGACGCCCACCAGCGGCGCTAATTGCGCCACACGGCGAGGAATATATTCCTTCGCCAAAGCACGCAACCGCGCCTCTTCCTCCGGCGTCACCTCTCGGGCGGCGGCGGCTTCGGCACGGCGGGCCTGAATGGCCAAATGCTTGGCAATCCAATCCTCGTGCCGTGTGACGAAACCCTCAATCTGCCGCATACTGCACCGCCGTGGCGCACGCACCAGCACACGCAGGTCGGCGGTAATCTCCAGCCCCAAGGTGCGGCGGGAGGAGCGAATCAGCTCGTACTCAATCATGGCCGTATCCTGCCAAAATGTCGGTGAGATAGGCCACGTATTCCGCCGCCACAGCGGCAGGGGCAATCAGGCGAATATCCCGCTCAAAACCCGACAGCCACGCAAAGAAAGGCGGGCTGACCACCACCGGCACGTGAACGGTGAAATGCTCCTCCCCATCGGGGATGAGAGCCGTATCGGTGCCAAACTGGTCGAGAATAATGCCGGCCATCCGCTTGCGGCAGCGCAGGGTGACGCGCTGCTCCTGACCGCCGAACATACCAAAGGTCTGACGGCTGTAGGCACCCATATCTTGGCTGCGAAACGCCGCCTCGCCCTCACGAGGCAGATCGGTGACACGAATGCGCAACATACGATCCACACGATAGTGGCGCAGAGAACCTTTGGCGCTGTCGTAAGCCACCAAATAATAGTTTTCGTCGTCCCACACCATCGCCCAGGGGCTGACGGTGTAGAGGGCGCCGTCGTGGCGCAGATGTTGCTTTTTGTCCATACCCCAGTCAAAATACTGGAAGGTAACCTGACGGCCGGCGGCGATGGCGGATTGCAGACTATCCACGTTGTAGTAGATACTCTCATTCATATTCTTGATACGGCCGCTGACCACCACCTCACGCTGTAGCTGACCTGCCAAATGGCGGCTGGTCAGGCTCTCCAAACGACGAATCAGCTCCTCGCTCTTCTTCCGCGTGATGAACTTGGAGGATTGCACCGCATCCACCAGCAGACGCAACTGGGGCATATCCAAGGTGCGCTCGCCGATGTAATACCGCACGGTGGTATCCCGCACGGTGATGATATCCTCGCCCATCAGGCGCAACTGCTCGATATCGTCGTACAGGCTCTTGCGCTCGGCGGAAACGCCCTTTTGCGCCAGCAGGTCGATAATCTGCTTTAGGCTCAAGGGGTGCTCCTCATCGGTCTCACGGCGGAGTATCTCCAAGAGGTACAACATCTTCAGTTTTTGGTTGGCTTGTCGTGCCATATTGCACCTCCGTGGAGTTGTTGCTCATAGTATAGCACAAGCATTGTACCATTTTCAACCCAATCAGTATAGCACAGCAAAAGAAGAAATGGAAGAAGAAATTGTGAATTTTTATTGGTTAATTAAATAAAGATTGCATAATAGGCTAAAATATGGTAGAATAAGGGGTAGTTTATCACGAAAAAGGAGTACACGCTTATGCGAATGGGTATCATCGGCGCCATGGAATCCGAGGTGCAAAACCTCATCGCCCGTATGGAGGGCGTCGCCTACCACGAAAAAGCAGGCCGCCGCTTTGCCGTCGGCACGCTGGCAGGCAAAGAGGTCGTCGTGGTGCAAAGCGGTATCGGCAAGGTTGCCGCCGCCATCACCGCACAAATGCTCATCGACGGATTCGGAGTGGACGCCCTGCTCAACACGGGTATGGCGGGCGGCTTGGATTCCCGTCTGGCGGTGAAGGATTTGGTCATCGCCACCGCCGCCCTGCAACACGATTTCGACATCACCGCCTTTGGCCATGCCAAAGGGTTTATGTACGGCGAGGACGATACGAAACCGACCTTGTTTATGGCGGACGAAGCGCTGTGCGCCAAGGCACGAGAGGCCGCCGCACGGGTACTGCCCGAGGGCAGCAAGGCCATTGACGGCGTCGTGGCAAGCGGCGATATCTTCGTGGATGACAGCGCACTGAAAGCGCAGTTGCGTGACGGCTTCGGCGCCGCCGCCGCCGAGATGGAAGGCGCCGCCATCGCCCAAACGGCAGTGGCCAACGGCGTCCCCTTCGTCATCCTGCGCACCATCTCCGACTTGGCGGAGCATCAGGCCAACGTCTCCTTTGACGAGTTAGAAAAATACGTAGGAATTCTGGCGGGCGATATCACCGTGGCCCTGCTGGAGAATCTGTAAGTTAGGAGGTAATCCACTATGAAACCCTATCCCATCCAATTACCCCATAAGATGACTCTGCTCCATCTATCGGAGCAGTCTTTCCGCACCGACCGCCTCACCGGCGTGTTTGCCCTGCCCCTGCGGCAGGAGACGGCGGCCGAGTACGCGATTCTGCCCAATCTGCTGACCCGCAGTTGCGCCGCCTATCCCACTCTGGCCCAGTTCAGCCGCCGTCTGGACGAGCTGTACGGTGCCACCGTGCAGGGCGAGGTGTTTCGTCTGGGTGGCTGGCAGGTGCTGACCTTCTCGGTGAGCTACCTCAACCACCGCTACACCCTGGACGGCAGTGACCTGACCGCCGCCTGCACCAATCTGCTGCTGGATATGCTGTTTGACCCTGCATTGGAGGACGGTGCCTTCCCTGCCGACGTGTTCGCGCAGGAGCAGCGCTGCCTGCTGGAGCACCTGCAGGGCGAGATGAACAACAAGCGTATGTACGCCCGTCAGCGTTGCGAGGAGCTTTTGTGCCCCGACCATCCCTTTAGCTGCAATCCCAACGGCACCGAAGCAACGGTGAGCGCCCTGACCCCTGCCGCCGCAGAAGCGGCACGCAAGCGTATGCTGGCCGAGGCCAACATCCACTGGCTGTATCAGAGCGCCGACAGCACCGACGCCCTCACCCGTGAGTTGGACAGCCGCTTCGCCACCTTGGGCGAGCGCCGTGTGGCCACCGTGAGCGCCGACGCCTCCTTCGCCATGAAGGAGAGCGAACTGACCGAGCAGATGCAGGTCAGCCAAGCGAAACTGGTACTGGGCTTCCGCATTGCGGTGACCGCACCCGAAGGCGATATCGTCGCCGCCCAGTTGATGAACACTCTGTGGGGTGGCTGTGCCACCTCCCTGCTCTTCACCCACGTGCGTGAGGAGAAGAGCCTCTGCTACTACTGCGCCTCCACCTACGACCGCTTCGCCGGTATCGTGCTGGTGGACAGCGGTATTCAGCCCCAGGACGCCGACGCCGCACGCGAGGGCATTTTGGAGCAGTTGGAGGCTCTGCGTGCAGGTAACTTCTCCGACACCGAATTGGAGGCCGCACGCCGCAGCCTGATTCAGCGCTACAATTCCGCCTGCGACAACGCCGAGGCGCTGGAGAATTTCTATATCGGTCAGACCATTTACGACGACTATCACACGCCAGAGCAAATGCGTGCCAAGGCGTTGGAGGTCACCCGTGAGGACGTACAGCGCGCCGCGCGACTGACCCATTTCGATTCTTTGTATATGCTGATGCCCAATGATGAGGAGGTGGCAGAATGATTCCCGTCAAACATCCCTTGTTAGGTGACACTCTCTATACCGAGACCCATAAGAGCGGTCTGCGTGTCGTGGTGTGGCCCATGCCGCAGGCATCCTCCGTGTATGCGGTGTTTGCCACCGAATACGGCTCTGTGTATAACGTCCTGCCCACCGCCGACGGCGGCACCGAAGAGGTGCCCGAGGGCATCGCCCACTATCTGGAGCACAAACTGTTTGAAAGTGAAAAGGGCGACGCCTTCCGCCTGTTTGCGGAAACCGGCGCCAACGCCAACGCCTACACCACCTTTGACCGCACCGCCTACCTCTTCCACGCCTCCGAGAACATCCTGCCCAGTCTGGACATCCTGCTGGAGTTCGTGCAGGACCCCTACTTCACCCCCGAAACGGTGCAGAAGGAGCAAGGCATCATCGCTCAGCAAATCCCTATGGGCGAGGATATGCCCAACCGCCGCGTGCTGTTCAATATGCTGAAGGGCTTGTTCCATAAACATCCCGTCCGCGTGGACATCGCCGGCACGGTGGAGTCCATTGCCAAGATCACTCCCGAACTGCTGTATCGCTGCTACTACCGCTACTACAACCTGCACAATATGTGTTTGGTGGTGGCCGGTTGTATCACTCCCGAGCAGGTGATGGACGCCTGCGACCGTCTGCTGAAGCCGGCGGAGGAATGGGTGCCCGACAACTACGTCATCGACGAGCCTAAGACGGCGGCGCAGGAGTACGTGGAGGACCATATGGCGGTTGCCGCCCCTCTCTTCTACCTCGGCTTTAAGGAGCCTGTGGTGGAGCATAATCCCAAGACCTTGGCCGCCGCACGCATTTTCATCGACCTCATCTGCGGAAAGTCCTCTCCCCTCTACACCCGTCTGCTGGAGGAAGGCCTCATCAACGATCAGTTTGAGGCAGAGTATTTCGGCGGTCCCGACTACGGCATTTGGCTGTTCGGCGGCGAGAGTTCCGACCCCAAACGTGTGAAAGAGTTGATTGCCGGCGAGATCGTTCGTCTGCAGCAAGAGGGTCTGGACGCCGCACTGGTAGAGGCCGTGCGCCGTGGTGCCTACGGCCGTCTGGTGGCCGGTCTGGACGACCCCTCCGACTGTGCCGAACTCATTCTCTCCCACATCGTAGACGGCGTAGAGCCCCTGAGCGAACTGGGTGCGCTGGCTGAAATCACTCTCGAGGAGTTGTCTCAGCAGTTGGCCACTCGCTTTGATGCCACGGCCTACACCCTCTCCGTGGTCAATCCCGTGTAAAAGGAAAGATTGCTATGACTTTAGTCAAACCACATACGGTGGAATTCCCCGGCCTGGGCTGGGAGTTCACCATTTCCCGAGGATTTGAGATCTTCGGTTTTCAGATTTATTGGTACGGCGTCATCATCGCCATCGGTGTGCTGCTGGCCATCTCCTACGGCCTCAAACGGGCCAAGGATTTCGACATCGACCCTGACAGTATGATTGACGTAGCGCTGCTCACCATCCCCGTAGCTTTCCTCGGTGCGCGCCTATACTACGTCTTTTTCAAGGATTGGGCGGCCTATGCCGCAGACCCCATCTCCATCCTTGACGTCCGCGACGGCGGCCTCGCCATCTTTGGCGGTATCATCGTGGCCTTCGTCTTTGGCCCCTTGATGTGCAAGGTGAAGAAGGTGAAGATTTGGGCTATGTTCGACGCCACCGCTTTGGGTTTTCTCATCGGTCAGGGTATTGGTCGCTGGGGCAACTTCTTTAACCAAGAGGCCTTTGGCGGCAACACCGACCTGCCCTGGGGTATGACGGGCGAAATCATCCGCAGCGGCGTCAACGGCACGGGCTATGATACCGCCCTGCCGGTACATCCCACCTTCCTCTACGAATCCCTGTGGTGTCTCTTGGGATTCGTGCTGCTTCATATTCTATCGAAGAAACTGTACAAGTTCCACGGCATGATTTTCTGTGGCTATATGGTCTGGTACGGCGTGGGCCGCTTCCTCATCGAGGGACTGCGCACCGACAGCTTAGCGGCCGGTACTATGCGCATTTCCCAGTTGGTAGCCGTGTTGGCAGTGATTCTGGGTGTGGTGCTGTTCCTCATCCTGCGCCGCAAGGACATCGATCTGCCGCTGGAATTGGCTGTCGTCGAGGGCGATGGCGGCGAAGCGGAGGAGGAACCGAACGCAGACGAGGCCCCTGTAGAATCTGAGGAGGATACCCATGGCACAGCTGATTAACGGAAAAGAAATTGCAGCCGCCATCCGTGGCGAAATCGCCGCCGAAACGGCGGCGCTGAAGGCACAGGGTATCACCCCCGGTCTGGCGGTGATTTTGGTGGGCGATGACCCTGCCAGCCAAACCTACGTGCGTAATAAGCAGAAAGCCTGCGAAGAAGTGGGCTTTTACGGCGAGCAGATCACCCTGCCTGCCACCACCACGCAGGAGGAACTCTTGGCGGTGGTGCATGAGCTAAACGCTCGCCCCGACATCCACGGCATTCTGTGTCAGTTGCCCCTGCCCCACGGCTTGGACGACGGCGCCGTCATCGCCGCCATCGACCCCAAGAAGGACGTGGACGCTTTCCACGCCGAAAACGTGGGCCACATTATGATTGGCGACCAACATTTTCTGCCCTGCACCCCTGCCGGTGTGATGGAACTCATCCACCGCAGCGGTATCACCGTAGAAGGCAAGCATTGCGTGGTCATCGGCCGCAGCAACATCGTGGGCAAGCCTATGGCTATGCTCTTACTGCAGGAAAACGGCACCGTCACCATCTGCCACTCCCGCACCAAAAATCTGGCAGAGATGTGCCGGCAGGCGGATATTCTGGTGGCGGCGGGGGGACGAGCCAAATTTGTCACCGCCGATATGGTGAAAGAGGGCGCCACCGTCATTGACGTAGGCATCAATCGGGACGAAAACGGTAAGCTCTGCGGCGACGTGGACTTTGCCGCCGTAGAGCCGATTGCCGGCGCTATCACCCCCGTCCCCGGTGGGGTTGGCCCTATGACCATCGCCATGCTGATGAAAAACACCCTTACTGCGGCCAAAACCTACGGTTACGAGAAATAATACATTGCAACAAAAATCCATATGGGTGACAAATATTTCCATTGTCATAGCCTATTTCTATGGATAGAATAATACCTGTAAACCCGTCTTTCGTGACAAAGGAGCGATAACTATGAAAAAAATTGCTGTTCTGACCAGCGGCGGCGATGCCCCCGGTATGAACGCGGCTGTCCGTGCCGTTGTGCGTACCGCATTAAACGCAGGCATCGAGGTGTACGGCGTCATTCGTGGCTATAACGGCCTGATTAAGGACGAAATGGTGCCCATGACCCTGCGCTCGGTCTCGAATATTCTGCAGCAGGGCGGCACTATGCTGTATACCGCTCGCAGCCCCGAGTTTATGACTCTGGAGGGTCAGCAGAAGGCGGCGGAAAACTGCCGTAAGCGTGGTATCGACGGCGTGGTTGTCTGCGGCGGCGACGGCTCCTTCCGCGGTGCTCAGAAACTCTCTCAGCAGGGTATTAACTGCATCTGCATTCCCTGCACCATCGATAACGACATCGGCTGCTGTGAATACACCATCGGCTACGACACCGCCACCAACACCGTGGTGGATTTGGTGGATAAGCTGCGTGATACCTGCGCCTCCCACGACCGTTGCAGCGTGGTTGAGGTTATGGGTCGTCACGCCGGTTGGCTGGCGCTGGGCGCCGGTATGGCCGCCGGTGCCACCAGCATTCTGGTGCCTGAGGTGCCCTATGACTTCCAGAAGGATATCGTGGACCGTATGCTCTCCTCCAAGGCGCTGGGCAAACAACACTTCATCGTGATGGTGGCCGAGGGCATTGGCGACGTGAGCGAGCTGGCTAAGGATATTGAAAAAGCCACCGGCGTCGAGACCCGTGCCACCGTGCTGGGTCATGTGCAGCGTGGCGGTCGTCCCTCTGCCCGTGACCGTATCCTCGCCAGCCAGATGGGCTACTATGCCGCACATCTGCTGATGGAGGGCAAGACTGAGCGTGTGGTGGCCATCAACAACAACGCTCTGGAGGATTTCGACATCGACGACGCTCTGGCGATGAAGAAGCCCTTTAAGTCCCGCCTGTTCCGTATGGCCGCAGAGATTTCCATCTAACGTGAAAAAGACCGCTCCTGTGAGCGGTCTTTTTTGTTGTGTTTTTTGGAAAGTGTGATATAATAGGTGTATATTGAAGCGAGGAGGTCGTTCCTATGCCCTACACCGTGATGATGGTGGCTGCCGCAGGCGGCTCCACCCGAATGGGACAACCCAAACAGCATATTAGGCTCGGTAAATATCCCGTGCTGATTCACACCCTGCTGGCGCTCCAGCAGGTGGAGGCGGTGGACGAGATTCTGCTCATCGCCCGTCAAGAGGACATCGACACCTTTATGGCGCAGGCCAAGGCCGCAGGGGTGAGCAAACTGCGCACCGCCGTGGCAGGCGGCGCCACCCGTCAGGCATCGGTGGCAAACGGCTTGGCGGCTCTGCCTGCCGAGACCACCCTCGTGGGTGTCCACGACGGCGCACGACCGCTGATTGACCCCGACACCGTAGCCACCGTCATCGAGGCGGCGGCGGAGTGTGGCGGCGCGGCGGTGGCGGTGCCGGTGAAGGACACCCTCAAACGCACCGATGAAAACGGAATGATCCTCGACACACCCGACCGCACCCATCTGTGGCGTGTGCAAACGCCCCAAGTGCTTGACCGCGCCGCCCTGTGCGCCGCTATGGCGGCGGCTGTGGCTGAGGGCAAGGACTATACCGACGACTGCCAACTGATGGAAGCGGCAGGTCACAAGGTGCGTCTGGTGACGGGGCTGGACACCAACTTAAAACTCACCACGCCGGAGGATATTCGGCTGGCACAGGCACTGATGGCAAAGGAGACAACGGCTATGCGCATTGGACACGGATACGACGTGCACCGGCTGGTGGAGGGGCGCGACCTCATCCTCGGCGGTGTGAAAATCGAGTATGAAAAAGGCCTGCTGGGTCACTCCGACGCCGACGTGCTCACCCACGCGGTGATGGACGCCCTGCTGGGTGCCGCCGCCCTGGGCGACATCGGCAAACTGTTTCCCGACAACGACCCTGCCTACAAGGGTGCCGACAGCGTGGCGCTGCTGCGCCGCGTGGTGGAGCGTGTGGGTGAAGAAGGCTTTGCCATTGGCAACATCGACGCCACCATTCTGTGCCAGCGGCCCAAGTTGGCGCCCCACATCCCCCACATGCGGCAGATTCTCGCCGATGCCTGCGGCGTGGACGTGGCTTGTGTGAGTATCAAGGCCACCACCGAGGAAGGGCTGGGCTTTACCGGCAGCGGCGAGGGCATCGCCGCCCATTGTGTGTGTCTGTTGGGGTAAACAAGAGAAAAAGCGGAGGGGAATACCCCTCCGCTTTTTTGCGCAGATTATTTAAGCAATGCTTGGAAATCATCCCTCTGTCGGATGGGGTCGAAATCGGAACGGTTTAGACTCGCTCGATAGCCATCCAACGGCGTGTCAGCGGAGTCGCTCACCGGCTTTTCGCCTCCCACCAAATCAAACAGCGGCGCAGTGTACCGATAGTGGTCTTGCTTGGAAAATAAGGTGTCCTGCTCGGCGTGGTGGCGGGCTTTGGTCAGCGCGACCACGGCTTCGTCATACTTCTGTTCGCCACACAGGAAAAACGCCTTGTCGATGAAATTATAGGTCAACAGATTATGATGGAATTGGAAATTTCCATCGGGGAACAAAGAATACAAAACCTGCTCGATGGCGTCACACTCCACCAAGGTTTTGCAACCCAGCTGAAGCGACAAGATGAACGCCCTTAATTTATTTTCGGAAAGAGTCTGACAATGCCGACGCTTTTCTTCTCCCTCCAAACACCACACCAGCAAATCGTCACGCTTTTCTTCGTCCTCTTCGGTGAGAGCATACTGCTTGGCACTTTCCAAATCACCACGCCAGTGATAGGACAACACAATGCCGTGCAAAGCTTTGTCGTGGAGGTCACGCGGAGAATTGCTGTCCAAAACAATCTTGTAATGTTTGATGGCGCTGTCCAACAAACGATGGTATTCTTCCTCGCTCTGCTCCAGCCGATCAAAGGCGACGTAGTACTCCGCCGATGCCAACCATTCCACATACTCCATATTGCCGGGGTACTCCGCCACCGCTTGAACGGCAATCTGATAATTGGTTTCTTTATCGTCGTGTTTCCAATACTCAAAAAACGCCTCGTCAAACTCCGCTTTGCGCATATCTTTTTGATAGGTGTCCATGCTGAGCAAATAATCGGTGGTGACACCAAAAAGATTCGCCAGCGGCGGCAAAAGAGAAATGTCCGGCATAGCCGCGCCCGTCTCCCAACGGCTCACCGCCTGCGGGGAAATGTTCAGCAGCTCCGCTAATCTCTCTTGAGTCATATTATTTTTTGTCCGCAGATTTTTAATGATATGTCCAAACGTCATAAACAAAAGCTCCTTTCTGTTTTTGACCGGTCTATCCATAGTATAGCAGAAAAATGGTGTTTTTCCACCCCTCGTTAGTTGAGAGAAGATAAATTTAAAATTGAGTTTGCTGTTTCGTGGAGATACCCCGCCACCTGACCGATTTTGACGGCGGGATTTTCGTGAAAAAAGAGTAAAAAGCCTCTATCCTATATGGGTAGAGGCTTTTTTGCGTTTGTGAAAGGATGTGACCCTATGCAACTGGAACTGACACGGGAGGGCGGCCATCTCACCGCCGCCCTCATCGGAGAACTGGACCACCACGCCGCCGCAGAGGTGCGGCAAACCATCGACGCCGCCCTGCTATCCTGCCGTCCGCAGACACTCCGACTGGATTTGAGCCGCCTGACCTTTATGGATTCGTCGGGTATCGGGCTGATTATGGGGCGGTATCGGCTGATGACGTCGCTGGAAGGCGTCCTGCGCCTGACAGGCACCCCACCACGGATGGAGCGGATGATTCGTCTCTCCGGTCTGGACAAACTACCCATTTGGGAGGAGGAACAAGAATGAAACCCATCAACGAAATGAAAATCACTTTTCTCAGTCGCTCCGCCAACGAGGGCTTCGCCCGTGCGGCGGTGGCGGCCTTTGCCGCACAATTAGACCCTGCGGTGGACGAACTGGCGGACCTGCGCACGGCGGTGAGCGAGGCGGTGACCAACGCCATCGTCCACGGCTATCCCGACCGCCTCGGCGTGGTGACGCTGACGGTGCGGCTGTACGAAAACGGCAAGATTCAGGTGCAGGTGAAGGACAAAGGGCGTGGTATTCCCGACGTGGACAAGGCCATGGAGCCCCTCTTCACCACCGGCGGCGAGGAGCGGTCGGGACTGGGCTTTTCGGTGATGGAGAGCTTCACCGACCGCCTGCGTGTGCGCTCCGCCGAAGGCAAAGGCACCACCGTGACCATGGAAAAATACATAGCCCTACGGGTGAAGAGCCGATGACACCAACCAAAACACGGGAGCAAACCATCACCGACAATATGGGGCTGGTGCATGCCTGCGCCAAGCGCTTTACAGGGCGAGGGATGGAATACGATGACCTGTTTCAGGCGGGGTGCGTAGGGCTGGTGAAGGCCGTGGACGGCTTCGAGCCGGAGCGAGGGCTGTGCTTCTCCACCTACGCCGTGCCGCTGATCTTAGGTGAAATGCGCCACCTGTTCCGTGAGGGCGGCGCGGTGAAGGTCAGCCGCTCCCTGCGCAGTTTATCATTACAGGTGGGGCGGCTGCGCGAAAAACTGCTCTCCCTCCACGGGCGAGAGCCGTCGGTGGAGGAATTGGCCGCGGAGCTTGGCATCGAGCCTGCCCTCGCGGCGCAGGCAGTGTGCGTGGCGCTCCCTCCCCTATCCCTCACCCGAAACGAGGAGGGCGAGGAGGGGCAAATCGACCTGCCCTGCGATTCGCCCGAGGAAACGATCACAGACAAACTGGCTCTGCGGCAGGTGCTCAGCACTCTGCCGCCGCCCGACCGCACCCTGATTGAACTGCGGTATCTGCGGCGGATGACCCAGCAGGCCACCGCCGACCGATTGGGGATGACGCAGGTACAGGTGTCTCGCCGCGAGCGAGTCATCCTATTGGAATTGCGGCGCAAATTGTTGGAATGAAAGCGCTTACAATGTGATGGTTGTGGGATTTGTGAAAGCATTAAAAAAAGAGACTGTACCTTGCGGTACAGGCTCTTTTTACAGCATTTTACTTTATCAAATCCTTGTACATACGAATGTAGGTATTGGCAGAGCGACCCCAAGTGAAGTCCTGGGTCATGCAGCGCTCACGGAGCAACTTCAGGTCAGGCTTGTTGGCGTAGGCGCCCAAAGAACGGTCGATGGCCGCCAGCATATCGTCCGCATTGTAGGTCTTGAAGGTGAAACCGAAGCCGCCCTCATTACCGCAGTCGATGATACTATCCTTCAGGCCGCCGGTCTCGCGGACCACAGGCAGAGTGCCGTAGCGGCAGGCCACCATCTGTGCCAGACCGCAAGGCTCGCTCTTGGAAGGCATCAGGAAGATGTCCGCAGAGGCGTAAATCTTGCGGGCCAACTCGGGCACGAAGCCGGCGCAATAGCAGAACTTCTCGGGATACTTATTCTGAATCTCACGGAAGAAATTCTCATACACCCACTCACCGGAGCCAAGCACCACCATCTGCACGTCACGCTGCAGCAGGTCGTCCACGATATACTTCACCAAATCCAGACCCTTATGAGAGGTCAGACGGGTAACCATACCGATCAGCGGCACGTCGGGGCGCTGAGGCAGATTCAGGCGCTCCTGCAAAGCCTGCTTGTTGATGGCCTTGCCCTCCTCCACGTCCTCCACGGAGAAATTGTGGACGATGTTGGGGTCGGAGACGGGATTGTAGCCGTCGGTGTCGATACCGTTGAGAATGCCCTGCAGCTTCCAGCGGCGAGCATTCAGGATGGGATCCAATCCCCAAGAGAACCAGGGATCCAAAATCTCCTCGGCATAGGTGGGGCTGACGGTGGTGACGCGGTCGGCACACTCGATACCGGCCTTCATAAAGTTGACGCAGCCGTCATACTCCAACAGCTGACGATGCTCGGGGGGAATGCCCAGCACGTCCTCCATCAGCTCCATACCATACTTACCCTGATACTGGATGTTGTGGATGGTGAGCACCGTCTTGATCCCCTCAAAGCCCTCACGATTCGCATAGAAAATGTGATAGAACAGAGGCACCAGAGCGGACTGCCAGTCGTTGGCGTTGATGACATCCGGCTTAAACCCAATATGGGGCAGCATCTCAAGAACAGCACGAGAGAAAAAGGCGAAACGCTCGGCGTCGTCATAATGGCCGTAAAGACCCTGACGCTTGAAATAATACTGGTTATCCAGCAGATAGTAGATGACGCCATCCACCTTTGCCTCAAACACGCCGCAATACTGACGGCGCCATGCCACCGGCACGGACAGGCTGGTGAGGAAGGTCATCTTCTCACGAAACTCCTGAGAAATGCTCTCATACAGAGGCATCACCACACGGCAACCCACCAAACGGGCGCGCATAGCCTTGGGCAGGGAGCCTGCCACGTCTGCCAAACCACCGGAGGCGGCAAAGGGAAGCGCCTCACTGGCAACGTATAAAACTTTCATTTGCGAACCTCCTTCGGATTAGATGATGGAATTCTTAGCGATGTAGACGGGATAGCTCTCGGAGCCCTGCAGGGTGACGCCGCCACGAATGGCCACGTTCTTATCCACAATAATGCAGGACAGCTTGCTGCCCTCGCCCACGGTGACGTTCTGCATCACGACGCAATTCTCCAGCTCTACGTTGCGGGCGATCTTAACACCACGGAAGATGATGCAGTTGCTCAATTTACCGTCGATGTGAGCACCGTCACCAACCAGAGTGTTGGTCACCACGGAGTGCAGGCCGTACTGCACGGGATCGCAATCCTTCAGCTTGGTATACACGGGACGGTGCTTGGGGAACAGCTGAGCACGCACCTCGTCCTCCAACAGCGCCAGATTCGCGTTGAAATAGCTCTCGGTGGAGTAGATGGGCATCACCAGAGAGGGAGCCACGTAACCGTGAATCTTCAACTCGTCCAGACGGCGCTGCAGAATATCCCGCTCAAAGTGATACAGGTTGCGAGCGGAAGCCTCGGTGATGGTGCGCAGCAGCCAATCCTTACGCATTACGTACACACCGGTACCATAGTAGGCGGACTGGTCGGCGATACGGCCCAACAGCAGGTCGGTGACGTGACCGGAGGCGTCCATAGTCAGCACGGGGATGTCGGCCAGCTTGGGCACCACGCCGTGGCGGCAAACCATCGTGACGTCGGCGCCGCTGTCCATGTGAGCCTTAATCAGCGCATCGTAATCCATACTGGTGACCATATGGCAATCGGACAGAACGACCAGCTCTTCCTTAGAATGATTCAGGAAGGGGATAATGTCCATCAGGGAGCCAATGCGACCCTGATACATAGCGTCGTCACTGCTGCGAGGAGGCAGGAAATAGAGGCCCTCATTCTTACGGGACAGGTCCCAAGCCTTACCGCTGCCGATGTGGTCCATCAGAGACTGATAGTTACTCTTGGTGATAACGCCGACCTTAGTGATACCGGCGTTGACCATAGCGGACAAGGGGAAATCGATGAGGCGATAACGACCGCCGAAGGGCAGAGAACCCATAGAGCGCACGGCGGTACCGTCACGGAAGGACTCGTCGTGCATATTCGCAAAAATCAAACCCAAAGCACTGTAGTTACGCATTTGCGCTCACCTCCTCGCCATCATTCACGTCTGCTTCAATCATACCTTTAGCAAGCACCTTACAGCCTGCACCAATCTTAATGCCGGAGGCAACCACGGCCACGCCCCAACGAGACAGATCGTCAATCTCTTCGGGGGCTTCGCCCACGACGGCGCCCTCGCCCACCTCAACGTCCTCGGCGAGGATAGCATACTGCACCTTAGCGCCCTTACGCACCACGGAGCCGGGCATTAGGATGGACTGGACAATCTCGGCGCCCTCTTCGATGGTGACACCGGCGAAGATGACGGAGGACTCCACCTTGCCGTGGATGACACAGCCCTCGGTGATAGAGGAGTTCTGCACCTCGGCGGTGGCGGATAAGTACTGAGGAGGCATACCGGGGTTGCGAGAGTAAATCTTCCAAGTGGGATCGGACAGATCCAAAGGCACCTTGGGATCCAGCAGGTCCATATTGGCCTCCCACAGGGAGTCGATGGTACCCACATCCTTCCAATAGCCCACGAAGCGGTAAGCAAACATACGCTCGCCGGAGTTCAGCATAGCGGGCAGCACGTTCTTACCAAAGTCGTTTTGAGAGGTGGTATCCTCCTCGTCTGCGATGAGGTACTTGCGCAACTTCTCCCACGTGAAGATGTAGATACCCATGGAAGCCAGGGTGCTCTTGGGCACGGCCGGCTTCTCGTCAAACTCGTAGATGGAGCCGTCGGGGTTGGTATTCAGAATACCAAAGCGGGAAGCCTCCTCCTTGGGGACGTCCAGCACGGCGATGGTGCAGTCGGCTTCCTTTTCCTTATGATAGGCCAGCATCTCACTGTAATCCATCTTATAGATGTGGTCGCCGGAGAGAATCAGCACGTATTCGGGATTGTAGCGCTGGATAAAGTCGATGTTCTGATAGATGGCGTTGGCGGTACCCTTATACCAATCGGCGCCCTGATTGCGCTGATAGGGAGGCAGGATATGCACGCCGGCGTCCATACGGTCCAAATCCCAAGGCTGGCCGGAGCCGATGTAGCCGTTGAGCTCCAGAGGCTGATACTGGGTGAGCACGCCCACCGTCTCAATACCGGAGTTGACACAGTTGGACAGAGGGAAGTCGATGATGCGGTACTTACCGCCATAGGGGACTGCGGGTTTGGCAATCTTGCGGGTCAGCGCGTACAGACGGCTGCCCTGGCCGCCGGCCAACAGCATGGCGACACATTCTTGCTTACGAAACATGGTGAATCTCCTCCTCAATTTTTATCGGTTTTGGCCTTTGCCAATTTTTCTGCCTTTTTCTTGGGGTAGGGGCGTTTGCGTTTATTCTTCAGCACCAGCACCGACAGAGGCGGCAAGGTCAGCGCCGCCGACTGGTCAAAGCCGTGCATAGGCTCGGGGTCGGTCTTAATAAGACCGTTGGTGGCGTTGGTGCCGCCAAACTCGGCCAAATCGGAGTTGAACAGCTCCACCCAGTCGCCGTAAACCGGCATACCGATGCGGTAGTCCTCACGCTGAATGGGGGTGAAGTTGCACACCACCACCACTTCGTTACCCTTCTTGTCGATACGGCGGAAGGAAATAACGCTATGGGCGTTGTCGTCTGCGGCAATCCATCGGAACCCCTCCCAAGAATAGTCATCCTCCCATAGGGCGGGAATCTGACGATAGAGATGATTGAGGGTGCGGACGTAATGCTTGGTCATACGGTGGCTCTCGTAATCGAGAAGCAACCAATCCAGACCGCTTTGATAATCCCACTCTTTAAACTGGCCGAACTCACTGCCCATAAACAGCAGTTTCTTACCGGGGTGGGTCATCATATAGCCGAGGAAGGCTCTCAGCCCTGCAAACTTCTCCTCATAGGTGCCGGGCATCTTGTTGATGAGCGAGCCCTTGCCGTGCACCACCTCGTCGTGGGAGATGGGCAACACGAAGTTTTCGGAGAAGGCGTACATAAGAGAGAAGGTAATCAAATTGTGATTATCCTTGCGGAAGAAGGGATCCAGGCAGGTGTAGCGAATCATATCGTTCATCCAGCCCATATTCCACTTGAAATTGAAGCCTAAGCCGCCATCGGAGGTGGGGCGCGATACCATCGGCCAGGCCGTAGACTCCTCCGCGATCATCATGCTGTTGGGATGGAGGCGGAACACCGATTCGTTAAGCCAGCGGAGGAAATCCACCGCCTCTAAGTGCTCGTGACCGCCGAAGCAGTTGGCCACCCACTCGCCGTCCCTACGATTATAGTCCAGATACAGCATAGACGCCACCGCATCCACGCGCAGGCCGTCGATGTGATACTCCTCCAGCCAGTAGATGGCGTTGGAGATGAGGAAGGAGCGCACCTCAGGGCGACCGTAGTCAAACACGCAGGTGCCCCATTCCTTATGCTCGCCCTTGCGCGGGTCGGCGTATTCATAACAGGGGCCGCCGTCGAAACGGAAGAGGCCTGCGGCGTCACGGGGGAAGTGGGCAGGCACCCAATCGAGGATGACGCCGATACCGGCCTGATGGCAGGTATCCACGAAATACATAAAATCCTCGGGGCCGCCATAGCGGCTGGTGGGTGCGTAGTAGCCCAACACCTGATAGCCCCAAGAGCCGTCAAAGGGATACTCGGAGAGGGGCATCAGCTCGATGTGGGTGTAACCCATATCCAGCACGTAGGGCACCAATTCCTCCGCCAATTTGCGGTAGGAGAAGGGATTTCCGTCGGCATAGGTGCGCCACGAGCCGGCGTGCACCTCGTAGATATTGACGGGCTTGTCGTAGGGTGCCACCTTGGCGGCTTGCCAGTCGGCGTCCTGCCACTCATAGCCGCCGACCTCATACACCTTAGCGGCGGTGCCGGGACGAGTCTCTACGTGCACGGCGTAGGGGTCGCATTTATCCACCGCCTTGCCGTCCTGTCCCACCACGTGGTACTTATAAGGAGCGTAGAGTCCGATACCCTGCACCGTGGTCTCCCACACGCCGCCGTCCAGCCGCAGCATAGGCTGGGTGTCGGGATTCCATCCGTTGAAATCGCCGATCAAGGATACCGCCTTCGCATTGGGCGCCCACACGCGGAAGACGTAGCTGTCGTCCCCTGCGTAGTGGCAACCCAACCAGCGGTAGGCGTGGGTGTCGGTGCCGGCAAGATACTCCGCAATCTTCTGCTGGATATCCACGCCGTTATCGTACAGATTCATCCGTTTTTCCACTTCCTTTCCAACACGAGATAGCTATACTACCCCAAGACTACATTTATACTCTTTTATCATAACAGCAAAACACAAGAAATGCAAGCGAAAATTGTATATCTTGTTACAAAAAAAATGGCAAAATTTAGGTTATTTTGTATATCTTGTCAAATTTGTGCTGAAGTAAATAGCGGAAATGCACAAGGAAAAAGAAAAACACAGAAAAAGGGAGGGCGAAAACGCCCTCCCTTACGGAGCAACACAGGGTTCGGTGTGGGATTGTAAGGGCGAACTGTGTTCGCCCGAAACGGCGGGAGCGAGATCCCCGCCCCCACGGATTCTATCCGAGGTTGGTGCATTGCTCATTGCTCATTACTCATTACTCATTATCCTTTTGCGTCATACCAGGTCTCGCCCACGTGGGCGTCCACCTCCAGGCGAACGGTGAGGTCGGCGGCGGCCTCCATCTCCTCGATAAGCAGGCGGCAGACCACGTCCGCCTCGCTGCGGGGGCACTCCACCATCAATTCATCGTGCACCTGCAGGATGAGTTTCGCCTGCAGACCCTCGGCGGCCAGACGGCGGTGCACACGCACCATCGCCACCTTGATGATGTCGGCGGCGGTGCCCTGAATGGGCATATTGCGTGCCACACGCTCGCCGAAATGGCGGGTCATGGCGTTGCCTGCCTTCAGTTCGGGCAGAGGACGGCGGCGACCCATCAGGGTGACACCGTAGCCACGGTCGGTGGCATCCGCAATCAGGCTGTTCATAAAATCGGAAACAGCGCCGAAATTGGCGAGATAGCGGTCGATATACTCCTTCGCCTCGACGAAGGAAATGCCCAAATCCTCGGACAAAGAATAGGCGCCCTGACCGTAGATAATGCCGAAATTCACCGCCTTTGCGGCGGCGCGCTGCTGAGAGGTAACCTCTTCGGGTGCGACGCCAAACACCTGCGCCGCCGTAGAACGGTGGATGTCGATACCGCCGTTAAAAGCGGCGCACATGGTCGGCTCGGCGGCCATATGAGCCAGCACACGCAGTTCGATCTGGGAATAGTCGGCGTCGCACAGCACCCACCCCTCACGGGCGGTGAAGAAGCGGCGCATTTGGCGACCCAGCTCGGATCGCACGGGGATATTCTGCAGATTGGGCTCGGAGGAGGAAATGCGGCCGGTACGGGTCTCGGTCTGATTGAACACCGAGCGAATACGGCCGTCCGTGTCTACCACCTTGAGCAAGCCCTCGCAGTAGGTGCTGTTGAGTTTGGAGAGGGTGCGGTACTCCAACAGTGCCGCCACCACAGGCGATTCGTCACGCAATTTCTCCAGCACGTCGGCGGAGGTGGAATAGCCCGACTTGGTCTTTTTGCCGTGGGGCAGGCCCAAATCCTCAAACAGCGCCTTGCCCAACTGTTTGGGGGAGTTGAGGTTAAACTCATAGCCCACCTGCGCGAAAATCTCCTGCTGCAGGGTGGCGATACGTGCGGTGAGCTCGGCACCGAAAGCGGCGATACCCTCCCGGTCTACCGCCACGCCCACGCACTCCATATCCGCCAGCACCAACGCCAACGGCTGCTCCACCTCGGTGAGCAGGGCGGTCATACCCTGCTCCGCAACCAGCGCAGACAGGCGATCACACAGCACGGGGAAGGTGTGCAGCGGCTCATCGGCGGCAAAGCCGTATTCGGGAAGCAAGCGAGCCAGCGAATAGTCGGAGGAAAGAGGATTGAGCAGATAGGCCGCCAAAACGGTGTCCAACACGAAGGAGGCAGGGGTCAAGCCCTGCGCCAGCAGAGCGCCAAACAGCGGCTTGGCGTCGTGGGTACGCTTTTCCACAGACGGGTCGCACAGCAAGTCCACCAGTTCGTCAAAGAAGAAGCAGAAACGGTCGAAACGGCCGCAACGGCCTGCGGCGGCGATAGCGAGGGCGGTAATCTCCTCCCCTTCCACCGTGGCGAGGACGTCCATCTTGCCTGCCGTCTTGATGGCGGTAATCAGAGAATCCGCCGATTCGTTGCCCTCCACCTCAGGGGCGGGGATAGCCACCTCTGCCTTTTCCACGGGAGCAGCCACGGCGGATAACCCTAACTTCTCCATCCATTTATACAGCTCCAAATCCTGCAACAGAGCGGCCAAGCGTGGCTCGTCCATAGGGCGCACGGCATAGGTTTCCGCCGTTAGGTCAACGGGTGCGGTGCGGCAGATGGTGCCCAGCATTTGGGAGGTGTAAGCGCTGTCCCGTCCTGCGGCCAGCTTGCCGCGCAGGTTGTCGCGGATGTCGAGGGCATCCAAATTCTCGTAGATGTAATCCAACGAGCCGAAGCGGCGCATCAGGTCGAGGGCGGTCTTTTCACCCACGCCGGGCACGCCGGGGATGTTGTCGCTGGTATCGCCCTGCAGCGCCTTCAGGTCGATGAGCTGTGCCGGCGTCAGGCCGTATTTCTCCATAATGGCGGCAGGGTCGTATACCACCGTTTCGGCATTGGTGGCCAGCAGGACGGTGACGCCCTCCCCCACCAACTGCAGGCTGTCACGGTCGCCCGTGGCGATATAGCACACGTCCCCTGCCTGCACGGCGGCGGCGGAGAGGGTGCCCAGCAGGTCGTCCGCCTCGTAGCCGTCCAACTCGACTAAGGTCAGACCCATCGCCACGAGAATATCCTTTAGCGGCTGCAACTGCTGCCGCAATTCCTCGGGCATACCCTTGCGCCCTGCCTTATACTCCGCATAGGCCCGGTGGCGGAAAGTGGGCGCCTTGCGGTCGAAAGCGATGGCGATATGAGTGGCGCCGGCGGTCTCGCGCAGACGGGCGAGTATATTGAGAAAACCAACGATGGCATTGGTATACCGTCCATCCTTGGTGGTGAGTGCTTTTACGCCGTAGAAAGCGCGATTGATGATGCTGTTGCCGTCGATAACCAGCAGACGATTCATAATCATCCATCCTTTGCGGTTTGTTTTAAGCTATTATAGCACATATTTGTGGGAATTCCAACGCTTTTTCAAAGAAAAATCTCCACCGCAGAAAAGCAGTGGAGATTCTCGCTTATTTAATCTCGGCGATATCGTAGGGGGTGGTCTGATAGACGAAGTAGTTGAGCCAGTTGCTGTACAGCAGATTGGCGTGACTGCGCCAGGTCACCATAGGCTCCTTGGTGGGGTCGTCGTCGGGGAAGTAATTCTTGGGGATGGCAGGGTCAAGGCCCGCGCCCACGTCACGGAGATACTCGTTTTTCAACGTGTCGGCGTCGTACTCCGAATGGCCGGTGATGAAAATCTGGCGACCGCCTGCAGTGGCGATGGCATAGATGCCCGTCTCCTCGGAGGAGGCAAGGATTTTCAGCTCAGGCACGGCGGCGATATCCTCTGTACGGACGGTGGTGTAGCGGCTCTGGGGCACCATAAAGGTATCGTCAAAGCCACGGAAAAGGATGGAGCGCTTATAATCCACCTTATGGGGATAAATGCCGGAATACTTAAAGCCGAGGGGATATTTTTGAATGCCGTAGTGGTAATACAGACCTGCCTGAGCGCCCCAACAGATGTGGAAGGTGCTGGTGACGTGGGTCTTGCTCCACTCCATGATGTCGCACAGTTCCTCCCAGTATTCCACCTCTTCAAAGGGCATCTGCTCCACCGGCGCACCGGTGATGATGAGGCCGTCGTACTGCTTATGCTTGATATCGTCAAAGGTCTTGTAGAAGGTGAACAGGTGCTCGGCGGAGGTGTTCTTGGATACGTGAGACTTGGTGTGGATGAACTCCATCTCCACCTGCAGGGGAGAATTGCCCAATAAGCGAGCCAACTGAGTCTCGGTCTCAATCTTCTTGGGCATTAGATTCAACAAAAGAATCTTTAGCGGACGGATGTCCTGGGTGATGGCACGGGTCTCGGTCATCACAAAAATATTCTCGTCGGTCAAGGTCTGCACCGCAGGCAGATCATTGGGGATTTTAATGGGCAAAGAGGGCTCCTCCCTTCACATATATTTCCGTCGCGGAAAACGGGAAATTACAGATTATCCAGTGCCTGCTTGATGTCCGCAATCAGGTCGGCAGCATTCTCGATACCGCAGGAGAAACGCACCAAATCGGGGGACACACCGGCGGCTTCCAACTCGGCGTCGCTCATCTGGCGATGGGTGGCGGAGGCGGGGTGCAGACAGCAGGTACGGGCGTCTGCCACGTGGGTTTCGATGGCGGCCAGCTTCAAGTTCTTCATAAACTTTTCGGCGGCAGCACGACCGCCCTTCACGCCGAAGCTGACCACGCCGCAGGAGCCGTTAGGCAGATACTTCTGCGCCAGCTCGTAGTATGCGTCACCGGGCAGGCCGGGGTACTTAACCCATGCGATTCTGTCATCGCTCTGCAAATACTCGGCCACCGCCTGACCGTTTTCGCAGTGGCGCTGCATACGCACGTGGAGGCTCTCCAGACCCAGATTGAGATAGAATGCATTCTGAGGAGACTGAATGGAGCCCAGGTCACGCATCAGCTGTGCGGTGGCCTTAGTAATGTAAGCGCCCTCGAGGCCGAAGCGCTCGGTGTAGGTGACTCCGTGATAACTCTCATCGGGGGTGCACAGACCGGGGAACTTGTCGGGATACTTGGTCCAATCAAACTTACCGCTATCCACAATACAACCGCCCACAGCAACGCCGTGACCGTCCATATACTTGGTGGTGGAGTGGGTCACGATGTCGGCGCCCCACTCGAAGGGGCGGCAGTTGACGGGAGTGGCAAAGGTATTGTCGATAATCAGCGGCACGCCGTGGGCATGGGCGGCGGCGGCAAACTTCTCAATATCCAGCACGGTGAGGGCCGGGTTGGCGATGGTCTCGCCGAACACCGCCTTGGTGTTGGGACGGAAGGCAGCGTTGAGCTCCTCCTCGGTGCAGTCGGGAGAAACAAAGGTAAAGTCGATACCCATGCGCTTCATGGTGACAGCGAACAGATTGTAGGTGCCGCCGTAAATGGAGGAGGAGGACACCACATGGTCGCCGCAGGAGGCGATATTGAACACCGCGAAGAAGGAAGCGGCCTGACCGGAGGAGGTGAGCATAGCGGCGGTGCCGCCCTCCATCTCGCAGATTTTGGCCGCCACGGAATCGTTGGTGGGGTTCTGCAGACGGGTGTAGAAATAGCCGGAAGCCTCCAGATCGAACAGTTTGCCCATATCCTCGCTGGTGGCGTATTTAAAGGTGGTGGACTGAATCACGGGGATCTGGCGAGGCTCGCCGTTGCCCGGGGTGTAGCCACCCTGTACGCATTTGGTTTCGATTTTATATTCGCTCATTTGAAATCATCCTTTCGGAGTAGAATCGTTACCGCTTATTATACTACTTATTTACGGCAGGTGTCAAGGGGCGAGGGAAAAGAAACGAGACAGATTGCAGGTATTCCCTTTGGGAACACAGCGGTCATTTCTGCGTGTCACCGTCAGTTTTTTGCTGAATTGTAAGCGCTTACAACGCCTATATTCTGCCACTTGCATTTTGTTTACAGATGTGCTATAATGAATGGAAAAGGAGGGATTATAATGGCAAAAGAACAACTCTCCCCTGCCCTCTCCGCACGGATGGAGCAGGAGAAAAAGGCCCATTCCTATACCGATTTTTCCTTTCACGATGAGGCGGCGGTGCGCCGCTTTGCCACGGGTCGCCCTGCCTCGGTGTGGCGCCCTGCCTTTGCCAAAGATATCGACCGCATCCTCTATTCTCCCTACTACACCCGCTACACCGATAAGACGCAGGTGTTTGCCCTGACCAAAAACGACGACGTCACCCGCCGTGGTCTCCACGTGCAGTTGGTGTCCCGTATTGCCCGTACCATCGGCCGCGCCCTCAACCTCAACCTCGACCTCATCGAGGCGATTGCGCTGGGACACGATATCGGTCACACGCCCTTCGCCCATTGCGGCGAGGTGTACCTCAATCAGCTCTACAATGAGCATACGGGCCGCTATTTCAGCCACAACATTCACTCTGCCCGTGTGCTCAGCCAGATTTTCCCCATGAATCTGACCCTGCAGACCCTATCGGGCATCGCAGGCCACAACGGTGAAATCGAGCTGGCGGAGTATCATCCCGTGCCTATGGCCACCTTTGAGGAGTTTGAGGCGGAGCTGGAGAAGTGCTACACCATCCCCGGCTATTCCAACAAGATTCAGCCCTCTACGCTGGAGGGTAACGTGGTGCGTATTTCGGATATCATCGCCTATTTGGGCCGCGACCGTCAGGACGCCGCCCGTATGCAGATGGTGGAGGATGACTATTTCACCGCCGGTATCATCGGCACGGTCAACTCCGAAATCGTCAACAATCTGGTGGTCAACATCATCGAAAACAGCTATGGCAAGCCCTATATCATGATGGACGAGGAGCATTTCGGTGCCATCCAGACCTATAAGCGGGAAAACTACGCCATGATTTACGCCAACGAGCCCGGTCGTGTGATTTTGGACCGTGTGGTGAAATATATGATGGAGGAGATCTACGAGCAACTGCTGGACGACCTGCAAAACGATCGTCGGGACAGCCCCATCTTCCTACACCATATCGACTACGTTAACGCCACCCACTATCACCGCGAGGTGCCCTACGAGCAGACCGAGCCCAACCAGATCATCGTGGACTACATCGCCAGTATGACCGACGATTATCTCATCGAATTGCACCGCTACCTCTTCCCTGACAGCAACTACTACGTGGAGTATATGGGTTATTTTAACGATATCCACGAAAAACGCACCCGCCTGCAAGGGCAAATCGGTATGGAGGACCAAGAAGACTAAACAAAAAGGACAACCACTCGCGTGGTTGTCCTTTTTTGTGTAAAGAAGCTTCAAGCCTCCGTCATCGTATCACTTTCTGACGCAACTTTCACGGCAATCGTTGTCCCATCCGTCATCCATCGGAGGGCTCGATTGCCTCAAACATAAAGGGATACTTCTTTTCGTTGAGATGGTCGTAACAGATGTTAAAATAGTTGAGAACGTCTTTCGTCATTTGCGCGTCATCACCATACGCCGACAAATTCATATTTTCATCGTAAAACGTCCTATAAGACATAATGACCGGAACCTTTTCCATAAGTTCGAGCTGGTACTGATAGAAGGGAGACAAGGGAACCTCGGCGGTTTCCAGTAATTTGGGCACCACGTAATTCATACTGATGTAACCCAAATCTTCTGACGGCAGACCATAGTTGCTCCACATTACCATAGGGGTGCTTTTCAGCAGATAGGTCAGGTCCGCTTCCGAGATGGAGGGGTCTGCGATGTTTTTGGCAAAGGAGGGACCGTGATCGCCCAACATACATACGATAACCGGTTTGTCCACCGTCTCAAAGTAAGACAACAATTTCACCAATTCCTCATCGGAAAGCCGCAAAGAGGACAAATACTCGTTCACTTGATCGGTGTATTCGCCGAAATCATTGTTGACCTTTACCGTATCCAACTCTTCCGGATTTTGCTCCCAGCCGCCGTGATTCTGGAAGGTGAGCAAATACATAAACTTAGGCTTTTCAGAGGGCTCTTCATACCACCGAATGAGATTCTTATAGGTGGACTCATCGGTGTTCGCACGGTTGCCGTAGCTCTCCAAGCCACTGAAATCTATATCAAAATACGCATGGTCAAAGCCAAGAGCCGGGTAGCTGTATTTGCGATTGTAGTTGGCCGAATTGGCGCAGTGGGCGGCATAGGTTTCGTATCCGTAGGACTCTAAAAGCGAAACCACACTGGCATGCCCTTTCATATCCATGGACAAAAACGGCGTTTGGTTGGGAATCAAACTGGTGGATACACTGGTCAGCAATTCGTACTCGGAGCGATTGGTTCCACCGCCTTCGCCGGAGGCGACCACATATCCTTTGATGGCGTTTTCGATCCCATAATAGTTTGCCAGCGGAGAAAGGTTCGTATCCAAATCCACCACCTGCTCCAAATCATAAAAACACTCGTTGAGAATCAACACGATATCGGGAAGCTCTTTTGCGGCAGGCGTTTCGGTTTGGTTGGCGAGAACGTCGTTGTAGACGTTGAGAATGGTTTCTTCCGAGTAATTGTCATACGTTAGAGAAAACGTGTTCGCTTGAAAATGGGATTCCAACTGCAACGGCAAAAAACCGTATTCGCCGGCCGAACTTGCCCAAGAAAAAACAACGGAGTTTTTCGGCTTAAAAGAGATATCCGAAAACACACCGCCATATACGTTGGCACCCAAGAGCAACAAGCAGACACCGGCTATGCCGAGCCGTTTTCTCCAAGAAGAAAAGATCGGTTTCGCATCGGTGATTTTCCAAGTAAAAATCACGATTGCGACACAAATCAGGAGGCATAGTAAAATGGCGATGCTGTATTTATCCAGATGGAAACGATAGGAGGCAACGACATCCATAGCGGTGGCGGTGTTTTTCAGCAAATGCACGGTGAGCGGCGCACCGTGATACAGCAGTATGTAGTAATTGGCGATAGCCAAAACGGAAGAGATAATGCTCCACGTCAACAGAGCGGTATGCGGCTTGTTAAAGATAAACATCAGCAAAGCAACGATTAGCCAAAAAGACAGCAGATTCCACGCAAAGACACCTACGGTCATCTTAGCATTAAGAAAGGGGATTCGCG
The DNA here is from genome assembly GCA_045544815.1 of Acutalibacteraceae bacterium. Taxonomy (GTDB): domain Bacteria; phylum Bacillota; class Clostridia; order Oscillospirales; family Acutalibacteraceae; genus UBA5905. Next base: position 44,551 of record JAZPZT010000004.1, read on the forward strand.
ACACAGAAACCTGCAATTGCATAAACGTGATAAATGCTACAAGCAGAGACGCTGCTCCTGAAATAAAATAGTTGGAGCGTACCACCGACAGTATTTTTTCTTTCATAAACGCACCTCTTGAGTCGAAAAAGTGAAGTTGAAATTAAGCAAAGAGTAGTATGAAAAATCCATCGCTTCACATTGTACTACGAATGCGATCAAAGTGCAAGAATAACATGCGTGTTTTTTGTCATGAGAAAGGATACATCCGGTACAACCGACCTTTCGACTGTTCCCAAACCGGATGAAACAAAGGTATTTTTCGAAATTTTCCTTTCTCGAGCGCGCTTGACATTGCCTTTTCGACAGAATATAATAAAAACCACAGAGGAGGCGTGTAAATATGAGATATTTGACCGTTCGCAGAGAAAAGAGTTTCGTGGCCTGTCTGGTGAAAAGCCACGTGTACATCGAGGACCCTTACTACGGCGACACCACCATCGGCGGCGTGCGCTGCCGCAAATTGGGCGACCTGAAAAACGGCAGTGAAATGACCTTCACCATCGGTGACGAGGCGGCACGGGTGTACGTTATCTGCGACAAGCTGAGCAAGGATTTCTGCAACGATTTCTTCCTTGTGCCTGCAGGTAATTTTAACGTGCTTCTCGTGGGCAAGCACGAGATGAACCCCATCAGCGGCAACGCCTTCCGCTTCTACGGCAACGACCATCCCGAAGCACAGCAAAACCGCAAACGCGGCGGCCGTATCGGCCTGATCGTGCTGATCGTGGCGGCTGTGCTGGGATTTTTGATCGGCGTATTGAGCGGCATTATGAGCGCTATGAACGAGGAGGCGCAACCTAAGACCTTCACCACGGGCGACATCACCATCACCCTGACCGACGACTTTGACGAGGGCGATATCGACGGCTACGACGCCGTGTGGGAGTCGTGGGAGGTGGCGGTCGTGGTGCTGGAAGAGCCCTTTGACACCCTGACGGAAGTGATGGAGGACCCTGCCGCCGCCACGGTGCGTGAGTTCGCTGAATTGCACCGTGACAGCAACGAAAAAACAGCGCCGATTGAGACGGAGGATGGTCTGACCCGCTATTGCTACGAGTGGACCGACGAGGAAAGCGGTGTGACCTATCGCTACTACACCTACCTGTACAAATCCGCCGACTCCTTTTGGATGGTACAGTTCTTTATCGACGCCGAGGACGCCGCGGAGTATCAGGACCTTATCCCCCAATGGGCGCAATCTGTGACCTTTGCGCAGGCGAGCACAGCCGTACATATTTAATTCAAAAGAGGACACTCGCAAAGGTGTCCTCTTTTTTGCGTGCGAATTTCTTTACATCTGCCGTTAATTGTGGTATCCTCAACATATATCGATTGTAAGGAGTTGCCGTATATGACGACCAATCATTCCCACAGCGCCCCTCCCGTGATTCGTGTGTTTCTGTCCTCCACCTTTGCGGATATGGAGCGGGAACGCAGCTATTTCAACGAGGTGCTGTCACCCAAAATCAGCCGTATCTGCGCCGAGCGCGGCGTGTCTTTCTTCAGCGTGGACCTGCGCTGGGGTATCACCCACGAGGACCAGGTGAACGGTCAGGTATTACCCATCTGCTTGGGCGAAATCGACAAGTGCCGCCCCTATTTCATCGGCATCGTGGGCAACCGCTACGGCAGCGTGCTGGAGGCGGTGCCCGAGCATATCGCCCAGTCCATTCCGTGGCTTATGGGCAAAGAGGGGCATAGCATTACCGAGCTGGAAATGCTGTACGCCGTGCTGGACAAGGAAAAGGGCGATGGTTGCGCCGACTGCGCCTTCTATATGCGCTCCGACCGTCTGTCCCGTGAGATGTACGGCACCGCCCTTGATGAGAGCGATGCCGCTCGCCGCCGTTTGGCGGACCTCAAGCGCCGCATTACCGAGGACGCAGACATCCCCTCCGCCGACTACGACAGCATGGAAGAGTTTGGCGAGATGGTCATACGCGACCTAATGCGCTGGCTGGACGAGCATTTTCCTGCCTCTGCGGACGTCAACCTCATCCGCCGCAAGTGGTACGACGGCGAACTGTTGCGCAATTATCTGCGCTCGCAACAAAACGAGCACTTCCTCGACACTTACATAGCAGAGAGCAAAAAGCCCCTGCTGTTTTACGGCGACGGCGCCCGGGGAAAGACGGCGTTCCTCACTGCGTGGCAACCTGCCGAAGGGCACAAGATCGTGGTGAATATCGCCGCCGACGATCGCTTCTCCTACTGGCCTGCCTTGGTCCATCATTTGGCGTTGAGCATACGGGAACTGCAGCCCGACTGCGGCCTGCCCGAGGGGGTTGTTGCCGAAGACGGCGACGTCTTTTACACCAGCGACGAGGAAAAAGAGCGCTTCGGTCGGGCTTTTCTACGGTGGTTTGGCGGCCTGCGGCTGACACAGCCCGTCACCATCGTTATCAACGACCTAAACCTGCTGGAGGACGAGCAAAGCCGCCTGCTGTCCTGGCTGCCTGCGATGCCGCCTGCCGGCATTCGTCTGATCGGCTCCACCAACGACGATGAGATGGTGCAGAACGCCTCTCTTATGGGCTGGAACGTGCGGGAGATGCCGCTGTTTGAGCCGCAGGACGCCGTCACCCTGGTCACCGACTATCTCCACGCCTGCGGCAAAAAACTGACGGAGGAGCAGTTAGGCCGCCTGATGCAATCGGTGTGTGCCCGTTATCCCGGTCAGTTGCGTTTCGTGGCGGCTTTTTTGGTGAATTTCGGTCGTTTCAACAGCTTGGATGAGCTCATCGACGCCATCGGTAGTTTCCGCCGTATCGATGAAATGTACCGTTACGCCTACGATTTCCTGATGACGGAATACGAGCAACGCGAGCGCGAGGCAGTTCGTCTGGTGCTGGGTTTGGTGCGCGCTGCCACCTTCTCCCTCAACGAGCGGCTGTGCTATGAGTTGTGCCAGCGCAGCTATCAAGTGACCGCCATTGAATGGGCCCGTTGCTGCCGTGTTTTCGAGCAGTTCGGCATCATTCAGGGTGACTATTGGAATCTCCGCAACGAGGAGATGCAGAAGTTCGTAGATCGGTTGCTGGACGCCGATGAATTGCGGCAGGCCCACACCGTTCTGGGCGATTATTTTCTGCAGGCGTTGCGCGACGACGCTGACGCCGAGGACGTGCGTACCGCCACCGCCTACGCCAAGGCGGTGTTGCTCCACTATCGCACCGCCGAGGCGTGGGACAAGCTGACCGACGCCCTTTCCGAGCATCGGATCCTGTGCCGTCTGTATAAGTTAGACTGGCGCTACGTCCGCGTGGGTTGGATGGCTCTGTTCCTCCATACCGATTGCGACATCCCCACCCTCTTGTTGGAGTTAGCGCGCCGTTACACGGCGCAGGGGGAGGAGCAGAACCACGCCATCGCCTTGCAGGTGGGCAGTCTGCTGACCGACCTCTGCTACGAGGAAGGCTACGAGGAAATGCGTCGGCTGCTGGGCGTGGCGGTCATTCCCTCCGCCCTGAATGCGGATATCGACCGTATGCTCAGCGACACCTTCACCCGCGCCTACAACGAGATGTGTAGCATGAAGGAACGGGGACAATACCGCGAGTTGCTGGCCTACGCGGACGCCTTGCAGGCGTCCTCCGCCGCCCTCAATGAAAAAGAGCTGTGTCAGCTCTACTTCTTCCGCGCAGACGCCGAGAGCAGGTTGCACCTTTATGAGGCGGCACTGACCACGGTCAATGGCTATTACGAAACCGCCATCCGCACCGGCCTTTCCTACGAGATCATCCGTGCCCTGACCATTCGCGGCGAGGTGGTGTTCCGTCTGGACAACCGTGCGGATCGGGAAAAGGAATGTATAGCCATTCAGGAGCGGCTCATCCAGATGGCGCTGGCCAACGGTGATCTGCGCACCTATTTGTTTGCTCGCAATATGCTGGGTATGTGTCTGGCTCACGTCAACGGCTTCGTGGCCGCCGGCGTTGTCTTTGACTCGGTGTTTGCCCAGTGGACCAAACTGGGCAACGTGCAGGAGATGGGCTCTATCATCATTAACAAGAGTAACGCCTTTTACATCAACGGCAAATACGCTCAGGCCCTGGATCTGGTCAAGGGCTATTACGAGACTGTCTGCAACCTACCACAGATGCAGCTCAACTGCACGCTGCTCCTGGGTCATATGGGGCATTACGCCACGGCACTCAAGGATTACGACACTGCGGAGCAGTATCTGCTGGAGTCCCTCCGCCGCGCCAAGGAGTCGGGCTACGAGTCTGCCCGACTCAACGCCTACAAGGGACTGGCAAAGATGTATCGAGCCAGCGACCGCTGGATGAAGGCGGTGGAGGTCTGGGAGGAGCAGATGGAATTCCTCTGGAGCCGTGGCGAGTACAACAGCCTCTTGTCCATCCTCAACGACGCCATCGTCGCTCTGCACCACTACAGCTACGCCAAGCGAGCCAAAATCATGGAGGAGCAGTGGCGTGAGCGCTTTGCCACCATCGAGGGAGGCAGCGAAATCTTTGAAAAGAGCCGCCGTGCCGACGAAACCGTGGATACGGTGCAGGTGGACGGATTCCGCGAGCAGATTATTATGGCCAAGGGTGAGGGTAACGTCCAAAAGCAGGCGGAACTGCTATGCCAGTGGGCGGTGGCCATCAAGGATTCCGCTCCCGACGAGGCGGTATCCCATCTGCTGGAGGCGGCAGATTTGTACCGCAGTTTGGGGCTTGTCGCTCGTGTGTTTAGCAGTGTGCAGGCCACGCTGGGCATTCTGATTCGCAAGGGTAAAGTGCGTAATGAGGCGCTGTATCAGCAGGTGATGGCCGGCATTGACGATGCGGTTATACCCGAGATCGTCCGTCTGTGGACGGAATTGGCCGATCACAAGCCGGAGGAGGACGCCACCGTCTATCCCAAACTGGCCGCTTTGATGACCAAGGGAGCCGTCTACGAGCCGCTGATGGCACTATTCGTGACGGATATGAACGCCATCCTGATGTACCTCTGCACCGCCGACGAACTGATTCAGTTGGTGGAGAGTTTCTCTCACAGTGTGCGCGACGATGTATGCGATGGTTTCGACCACGCCATGTTTGACGACGAGGGCCGTGGCACCTCCGACCTAAAGGTGGATTTCCTCAGCCCTGCCGCTACGGAAAAACTGCGCTTTTACGAGAAATGCGTGGCGTTTTTGCAGCATTTCGGCCACCTGAATGCGGCGGCAATGGCAGGCAACATCGCCCTCATTTTCCGCCGCCGTAAGGACAAGGAAAAGACGCTGTACTACCACAGCCTGTCCGCCAAAGCCTTCGAAAAGGCAAAAAAGCCGGAGGACGCCCTCATCGAGATGATGAATCTGGCCACTGCCTATCGTGAATTTGACGATATCGACGGCTCCATCCGGCTGTTGCGCGAGGCGCTGACCCTCGCCGGCGAATGGGGCGAGAAGAAGATGGAAGCGCTGATCGCGGGTAATCTGGCCTCGTGTCTGGTGCAGTTCAATCCGACGGATAACAAAGAGGAGATTCTGCGCTATTTCACCTTGGAGGAGGCCTATTTCCGCGCCACCGCCAACGACCGTGATTTGGTTATTTCACTGGTGAATCAGATGATTTACCTCCACGATAAGGCGGATGTGAGCGAATGGCAGGGCAAGCTGCAGGAGGCCATGGCGCTGGTGAACAAGCACCATTTTGACGATTTCCGCACGGTGCTGAGTCGCTTAGAGTGGATGGCCAGCCAAAAGACGGCACAGCCTGCCGCTGCCGAGAATCGGGGCGAGGACGATTTCCGCGAAAAGGTGAAGGAACTGCTGGCCGCCGTTGGCAATTATCAGATTGCCAACATCGATTGTACCAACGACACCTATCGCGCCATCTGCGCACCCATAGAGAACGGTATGCCGGGCGAAACACGGCTGTTTTTCTTCTACCGCTATGACAGCGCCGGTGTGATTGGCGCTGTGGGCGTGTATCAGCCGCCCATGCGCCTGCAGGATTTAGAAAAGGTCACCGCCTATATGAACTGGTGGAACAACCTCAACGAGTATGAAATCCACTACGACGCCGAGCAACAGCTATTCCGCGCGGACGCCCGTTTGGTGGCGCCCGATTGGGGCAAAATGGCGTTGCGCCTGCGCCGATTCCATAAACTGTGGGAGGCGGACAAGGTCAACCTTATGTCTGTGATCTTGGGCATTGTGGACGTAGATTTAGCCCAGGGTGCCAAGCTCCGTGTGATGGACGAGACCACCGACACCGAATAAACGTAAAAAGGACAACCGCTTTTGTGGTTGTCCTTTTTCTTTTGAATCGTTGCGGCGTATCGGCAAAAAAGATTTCTGTTGAAACGCAGGCGATTTTCGCCCTTTTTTTCACGGAAAAAGCAATAAAATGACGGTATTCACGATGAAAAACAGCCAATTTTTTGCATCCTTTTTAGCTGAAATCATATATCTTTTTTCAGTTAAGGTATTGAAATTTCTCGCATAAGGTGTTATTATGTTAATTAATATTATATAATGCGTGCGTTGCGCGCGTGTATAAAATAAAATACAACGACAATCGTCGAATTTTGATATGACAAAGGAGCACAAAATGGATAAGAAAGAGAATTTTTCCAACGACATTTACGTAGTGGATCTCGCCCACGTAGTAAAGGTGGTGTGGCAACACATTCGTGCTGTGGTGATTGCCAGCTTATGCACCGCCGTGATCGGCTTTTTGCTGGCCGCCGTGATTATCAAACCGACCTACTCCTCCTCCGTGATGCTGTACGTTAACAACAGCTCGTTCAACGTGGGAGATTTGGGATTCAGTATCAGCTCCTCCGAGCTGACCGCTGCACAGAGTTTGGCCAAGACCTATACGGTGTTGCTGAAAAACCGCACCACACTGGAGCGATTGATCGAAGAGACCGAGATCGAATACACTTGGGAAGAACTCTACGATATGATCGAGTCCAGTCCCGTCAATGAGACCGAGGTCATGCAGGTGACCGTCACCTGCCACAACCCCTACGAGGCACAACGCATCGCCAAAGGCATTGAAGTGGTGCTCCCCAAAGTGGTTGCCGAGATCATCGAGGGTGCTACGATGGAGGTCGTCGACTTTGCCTACGTAGACACCGACAAGGTTGGGCCCAGCGTTACATTGTACACGGCGGTCGGCCTGGTCGTCGGCCTGCTGCTGTCGGTGGCGGTGCTGATCGTGCTGGCCCTGATGGACAACACCGTCCACGACGAAGAGTACGTCATCCGCACCTTCGGCTATCCCATTCTGGCACAGGTGCCCAACCTCAACGAAAGCTCGCCCAAGCGATACGGCTATACCAGCCCCCCGCGACATAGTGCCCAATAACACGCAAACACCCTGCCGACCGAAAATTCTCCGTCGAAAGGAACGAAGCATATGAACGGACACGAACAGCGTCAAAGCACACAAAAAAACACGGTGAAAATCCTCATAGTTCTATTGGTCGCCGTGCTGTTGTTCTCCACGGTAATGTTTCTGCTCAGTGTATGGGATAAGTTTCACGGCCACTACACCGGGAGCGAACTGCCCACTGAGCACACCCTGACGTATAACGGTGTGGACTACACCCTGCGAGAGGGTGTCGAGACACTGCTGGTACTGGGTCTGGACACCTATACCGACACCGGATTGGATTCCTACAACAACAATAAGCAGGCCGATTTCCTGCTTCTGTTGGTGATGGACACCGAAAACGACACCTTCAAAGCCATCCACATCAATCGCGACACCATCGCCAACGTGGACGTATTGGGCGTCTCCGGCGATCGCATCGACACGGTGCGCCAGCAGATCGCTCTGGCTCACACCTACGGCAACGGTCGCGAGGTCAGTTGCCGCAATACAGCCGATGCGGTATCCGACTTACTGAAAGGCGTCCCCATTGATCATTACGTATCCGTGGCTATGGACGCCGTGCCCGTCTACAACGACCTGGTGGGCGGTGTCACGCTGGAGATGTTGGACGATTTCTCCTCTTTCTATCCCGAGATGAAAGAGGGCGAAACCGTCACCCTCACCGGTGAGCAGGCATTCGCCTACGTCCGCGCCCGCAAGGGCTTGGAGGATCCCAGCAACAGCCGCCGTATGGCCCGACAGAAACAATATCTGGAGGCACTGTACGAGCGCACCAATCAACGCGTGCAGGAGCAAGACAACTTTGTCGCGCAAGCCGCACTGGCCATGAGCGATTATCTGGTGTCCGACTGTTCCGGCAATAAGCTGGAGGGCATCATGAGCCAATATGCCAAAAAGCCGCTGGACGCCATCCTCTCCTTTGACGGAGAACTGGTGACGGGCGACGTGTTTATGGAGTTTTACCCCGACGAGGATGACCTGATGCAAACGGTCATTGAGTGTTTCTATCAACCTGTCGAATGATTCTGCAATAGCAGGGAAAAGAAGTGAAATCGTGATTAACAATCCGAACCAAGAAAAAGAGAACGTCTCTGTCATTCTCCCCTACGCCAACGACGAGGAGTTTTACGTGGAAGAATTGGGCACCGTCGAAGAAAAACCGGTGTACACCTTTCTGAAGCGGACGTTCGATATCGTTTTTGCACTGATTCTGTTGGTGTTGCTGGCCGTGCCGATGCTGGTGGTTGCCATCATCGTAAAGCTGACCACCAAAGGCTCGGTGCTGTATTATCAGGCACGGCTGGGTCTCAACGGCAAGCCTTTCAACATCATCAAATTCCGCACGATGTATGAGGACGCGGAGGCAGACGGCCTGCGCTGGTCCATGGGCGACGATGACCCCCGTATCACCCCTGTTGGTCGCGTGCTGCGCAAGACGCACTTGGATGAGCTGCCGCAGTTGTGGTGCATCCTCATCGGCGATATGAGTGTGGTGGGTCCTCGTCCCGAGCGCCCCGAGTATTACGAGCGATTCGAGCAATATATCCACGGTTTCCACGAGCGACTGAAAGTGAAGCCCGGCATGACCGGCCTGGCACAGGTGCGCGGTGGCTATTACCTAAAACCGGAAGAGAAAATCCTGTATGATATCGAATACATAAAAACCCGTTCTTTGGGATTGGAACTGCGCATTTTGTTAGAAACCGTTAAGGTGGTCTTCTGTTGTGAAGGCGTGAAATGAGGACGTCGACTGTATGATAACCATTCGTTCAAAAACGCTGTTTTTGTGTGCCTGCTTGATCGAAGCCTGTTGGCTTTTGGTGGCGCAGATGCTCAACGCGACAGCTATATTGCTCCCCTGCCTGCTCTGTTTTTTGCTGCTGGTGGGCTGGGCGGCAATTAAAAACGCGGCGATGCCGGTGATTATGTTCTTTCTCCCCTTTGCGAAGCTACTGAAACTGCGCCCCGGCACCATTTCGTTTTTTACCATAGCCCTGCTGCTTGCCTATGGCATATGCACCATCATCGGCAGCCGACAAGTAAAGGTGCTGCATCTCATTCCTGCCCTGCTGTTGGTGGTGATGACGCTGATCGTTAAGGCTGCATACGGATACGTTCCGACCAATTCTTACATTCTGTTTGCCGTCACCCTGCTGTTGGTTCCTTACCTTTCCCATGAGATGGATGGAACATACGATTTCTACTGGCTGACCGTATGCTTTTCGCTGGGTATCTGCCTGGCGGCCATTACCGCACAATTTATGACGGTGTTCCCCACCATCAGCCGCTATATTACGATCGACGTAAGTACGACCCTGTCTTTAGCGCGTCGTTCCGGCTACATGGGCGACCCCAACTTCTATGCCACGCACATCACCACAGCATTGAGCGGCATACTGCTCATACTGCTGAACAATCCCAAGCGTAGCAGACTGTTCGTGCTGATTCCGCTGGCATTTCTGTTGCTGTATTGTGGTTTGCTGTCGATATCCAAGTCTTTTATGCTCATCTGTGTGTGCCTGCTCCTTTTGTGGGTGATGATGCTGTTGTTGCAAAGAGGCAAAGTGTCGATCAAAGCGGCCATCATTGTGACGCTCATCATCGCCTTTGCGTTTTTGTTATCCACCACCGTATTTACGGATATGCTGGATAAATTGTTCTTCCGTTTTAGCCAAGACACGAACTTGTCGGATTTCACCACCGGCCGTACCGAGGTGTGGGATTCCTACATCCAAGCCATATTCAGCGACGTAAAGCTACTGCTGTTTGGACAAGGTTGCACCAATATGCTCCTTGGTGACAAAGCCACGCACAACACCTTACTACAGTGTTTTTACCAATTAGGCTTGATTGGCTGCGCAATATTAATTCTGTGGCTCGTGTATTTCTACCAAACCCTGCTGAGAGGCACGCGCTTGCAGCGGCATCAAGCGGTGCGGCTGGCTATCGTGCTCATCGGCACTTTCGGCCCCTGGGTCGCGTTGGACTACTTATTCTTTGACGAGTTCTTCCTCCTGCCCATCTACGTATGCATAGCGGTGCGCTTTTTGCACCAACAGCAGGAGACGGAAAAGCCCCTGCTCAATTAGCAAACAAGAAAGGAGGTGCCGATGATGCATTCCACTGCCGACAACCACATTCCGGCAACGGTTTCCATCATTATGCCGGCCTACAACGCCGCCGCTTATATCGAAGAGGCGATTCACTCCGTGATGAGCCAAACCTATAGCGCATGGCGGCTGCTGGTGCTGGACGACGGCTCCTCCGACCACACGATAGACATCGTGAGGCGGTTGGCAGAACAGGACGCGCGCATTACGCTATCGTGTAACCCACAAAATTGCGGTGCGGCCCGTACCCGCAACCGCGGATTGGACCTGTGCGACGATGGATTCGTTGCCTTCTTAGACAGTGACGATCGGTGGCACCCCGAAAAATTAGCCACGCAGATACGCTTGGCCCATCAAAGCGGCGCGGATATCGTGTACACCTCCTACGCCATCATAGATTGCGACGGAAAGCCCTGCCGGCATCCCTACATCGTGCCGGAGCACACCGGCTTTGACCATATGCTCAAGGAAAACGTCATCGGCTGCTCCACCGTACTGCTGTCTCCGACGGCGGCGCGAAAATACCGCTTCCCCGTTGGTTTCTATCACGAAGACTATTGCCTGTGGCTGGATATGCTGCAGGACGGCTGTCAAGCGGTAGGCTCCTCCCAGGTATTAACCGAGTGGCGCCTTATCAACGGATCCCGCTCCTTTGATAAGCGTAACGGTGTGCGCCAACGCTGGCGTATCTACCGCGAACACCTACACCTGCCGCTTTGGAAATGTGTGAGTTCTTTCATCGGCTACGCCGTAAGCGGCATCAAAAAATACTACAAGAAGCACAAGGAATGAAATCCATGACTGAAAACGACCGGCAACACGCCACCCTTGCCCAGCACCAAGCGGCGCTGCTACGCTTGCTTCAGGAGTTCGATCGGGTGTGTAAGGAACTGAATATTCCCTACGTGCTGTATGCCGGCACGCTGCTGGGTGCCGTGCGGCACGAGGGGTTTATCCCGTGGGACGACGATCTGGACGTGCTGATGTTGCGTGAGGATTATAACCGTTTTTTGGCGGAGGCGCCTGCGGTGCTGGACACCGACATCTTTTATCTGCAAAAAGAATTTTCCGAACACTGGCCGCTGTTCTTTTCCAAATTGCGGCTCAACGGCACCGCCTGCTTGGAAAAAATCCACCCCAAAGACCCACAGATGCATCAGGGCATCTATATCGACATCTTCCCCTGCGACGACGCCCGCCCCACCGCATGGGGACGGCGAATACAGTTCGCCGCCTCTAAGGTGATCATCGCCAAGGCGCTGGATAAGCGAGGCTACGACACCGACAGCGCCGCAAAAAAGGTGTTCATCGCCCTATGCCGCTTGCTTCCGCAAAAGCCGTTTCTCAAAACGGTCCAACGGGGAAAAGCGGACGGCGACACGGTGCACACCTTCCTGGCCGGCGCACGGAGATATGAAAAAAACGTGATCCCTCGCCGCTTTTTGACCGAGCGCTGCGACGTCATCTTCGAGGGTGGCTCCTATCCTGCCCCTGCCGATTACGACTCCTGCTTACATAGGCTGTACGGCGATTATATGCAATTGCCGCCGCCGGAGGAACGGGTGTGCAAGGAACACGCCATCTTGGTAGATACCGAACGTTCCTATGAAGAATACGCCGACTATCGCGCGGACATGACCTTTGAGGTCTACACCCGCAGTATTCGATAAAAAACTAACCCACAAAGAAGGTGTGCCTGATGAGGCTACAGGTTTTGGCGGTGACCATGCACCGCGAGGACTTGTCCATCGCCGAACAAATGAATATACGCTGCGATGCGCTGATTGCCAATCAGGCCGACCGAGAGGAAACCGTTATCTGCGATACCGTACACGGCAGATGGCAGATGATTACCACCGCCACACGGGGCGTAGGACGCAACCGTAACGTCGGCCTTGCGGCCGCGGACGGCGACATTCTCCTGTTGTCGGATGACGACGTGGTGTATCGTGACGATATGCCGACCGAGGTGCTCAAAGCCTTTGCAGACTGTCTGCAGGCGGACGTGATGATATTCGGCATGGATATGGTCCGTGACGGACAGGTATTCGAAACGCGTTGCGAACCACACCGCCGCGTGCGTATCTGGAACGCGATGAAATACGGCACCTATCGCATCGCCATTCGCCGCGAGGCGTTAGAGCGCGCACACATACGATTTCACGAATCTTTCGGCGGCGGATGCCCCTTCAGCGCCGGCGAAGACAGTTTGTTTATAAAGGGTTGTTTAGACAACCATTTGCGCATTTATACCCATCCCTACGTATTGGGAACCTGTTGTAAAGATAGTTCCTCCTGGTTCGTAGGCTACAACGATAAGTATTTTTACGACAAAGGGGTGCTGGTACGGCACCTGTTTCCCCGCACGGCCTATCTGATGGCGCTGTATTTCGCCGTCCGCTTCAAGCGAAACACCCACGTAGGTGTGTGGCGGCGACTGCAACTGGTGTATGCCGGTGTCCGTGGCGGGAAACAGATGGCCCCGTACCCGGGAACGCTATGAAAGAGTTATTGATCGTCAACAATAACATGAAGGTAGGCGGCGTGCAGAAGAGCTTATGTAATCTGTTGTGGTCTTTGGATCCCACGGAATACCACGTGACGCTGCTGCTGTTCTCCAAATCAGGGGCCTATTTGGACGAACTGCCCCCCACGGTAGATATCATTGAGGAAACCGGTCCCTTCCGCTTGTTTGGCAAGAGTCAGAGCGAATACACCGGTTTGGACGCGATCAAGCGCACCGGCTTGGCAATCATCAGTCGCTTTTTGGGACGGGATACCGCCGTACGGCTGATGCGCAAACGACAGCCCACCATCGGCCCATACGATTGCGCCATATCTTTTCTGAATAACGGCCCGAAAGAGAAGTTGTACGGCGGAGCGCAAGATTTTGTGCTGTACTGTACCGAGGCAAGACACAAGGTGCTGTTTCTTCACGGAGATTACGACCAAAGCGGCTGTCATTACCCCTCCAACGATGGGGCGGTGGCACAGTTTGATACCATTGCCGCCTGCTCCGAGGGGTGTCGCCGTGCTTTCGTGGCGGCATTGCCCGATTTGGCGGATCGCTGTGTGACGGTGCGCAACTGCCACCGCTACGATACCATCCGCGCCATGGCGCAGGAGCCCATAACTCCATACAGTTCGGACGCCATACACGCCGTGATGGTGGCCCGTCTATCCCATTGCAAAGGGATTGACCGCACCATCCGTGCCGTAGCCGTAGCGCGCGAGAAGGGATACCCTGTGGTGCTCCACATCGTGGGCGACGGCCCGATACGCGATTCGCTCTGCCGATTGGCAGAAGAATTGGCTGTCACCGAATGGGTGATCTTCCACGGGGAGAAACAAAACCCTTATCCATACATAAAGCAAGCAGACCTATTATTGCTGACCTCCTATCACGAGGCAGCACCGATGGTAATCGACGAGGCACGCTGTCTGGGTGTGCCGGTGTTGAGCACCAAAACCAGCTCCTCTCAAGAGATGGTGATCGAGACGCAGGCCGGTTGGGTCTGCGACAATGATCAGGCCGCCATCAACGAGACGTTGTGCCGTGTATTGGCAGACCGAGAGAGCTTGATAACGGTTAAAGAGAGATTGCTGACCACACCGATGGATAATCGCGTAGCTTTGGAGCAATTTTCCGACGCCGTGTCGTCCCATTAATCTTGTTTCCCACGGGGGCGTCCCCGTTAAGTATATTTGGTTTCCAATTTTATTATAAAAAGGAGAGAGGACACATGCTAAAAAAGGCAACCGCCAAAGTATTGGCGATGGTTTTGGCAACCCTGATGGTCGTAGGCTTATTCCCCATGTCCGCATTTGCCGACACCACCAACTACCCCGATTTTTTAGCAAATTTAAAGCAACTGGAGGTCTATGCGGATGAGTTTGCCGCTCAATCCAGCCGTGACCCCGGTGAACTGGTGCTGAACTTTATCCGCACCGGTGTCGAACGTTACCAGGATGGTAACTGGGCGGCGCTGGCCGGACAAGAGATCACCGTATTCACCGACTACGTTGCGCAGCAGGACGCTGCCAACGGTACCAACGTGATGGATTTGCGCGACATTGTCATTGATGATTTTACTCTGCCCAATGGCAATCCCTCCGACTTCGGTCACATGTTCGGTACGATGAACATCTCGTACGTAAACGCTGCGGTACAGTCTGACGACTTGGCCGGCTGGGCAGGTGACCTGTGTGACCTGCTGTATTTCAGCGCTCTGTATGGTCAGGTACCCCCCAGCGGCACCATCGAAGAAATGGCCGCCTACATCCGTGAGAATTGCTTCGGCGTGAATGCCGACAATGCCTTCGGCTGGGACGATTTCTACGGTGATATGGACGCCTATTATCTGGTGCGCGAGTACGAGGCCGGCAACGGTTCCTTCAGCGAACTGATGGAGTCCTATTTCACCGCCGATTTGAGCGATGATGACCGCTCTGTGTACTTCCTGAACAACCGTTTCCCCGGTCTGACCACCCGTGACGAGGTGCGTACGGCACTGTACAACGCCTATCGTACCAACGTGGGTATCCAGATTTTGGAGGCTGACCGCGACATTTCGGATTACAGCACTATGCGTCAGGCCAGCTGCTACGCTATGGCAGACTATCTGTTCGATCACGCCGAGGGCAAGCTGGACGCCGAGGGCGGCGAGGACGACGGTGAGGACGAGGAAAAGCCGGAGAACGGCTATTTCTCCGTTTTCTCCACCACCTCCTCCGTGCTGGCCCCCGGTATCAGCCAGGACATCCACTACGCCATGTCCGCCGACGGCAAGCAGATGGTGTACTACGTGGCTACTGTGGACGTCAATCGTGACGACGTGACCATTATGGCTAACTACAAGGACAACGATCCCTCCAAGGGCTGGGGTATGCAGCGCGTTGAGGATCAGGTTGCCGCCATGGTCAAGAACAATGCGCACGTGGAGAATTTCACTCCCGTGGTTGCTACCAACGGTGACGGCTTTAACACCACCACCGGCGAGCCTGCCGGTCTGTTGGTGATGAACGGCAAGGTATGGAAGCCCATCGATGGCGACGGCTTCTTCGGCATTTTGAAGGATGGCAGTGCCATCATCGGCACCAAGGCGGACTACGATGCTCTGTCCGACGAAGTGGTGGAAGGTATCGGCGGCTTCGGCTCCGGTAAATTCCTGGTGTGGGACGGCGAACTGGCCTCCGGCGCCACCGACGGCACCCGTGCCAGCCGTACCGCCATCGGCATCAAGGCCGACGGCTCTGTGGTGATGATGGTGCTGGACGGCCGTCAGGAGCCCTTCTCCTGCGGCGGTAGCCTGCGCGAGATTGCCCAGATTATGCTGGAGGCCGGTTGCGTCCGCGCCGTGAACCTGGACGGCGGTGGCTCCACCACCTATATGTCCAAACCCGAAGGCAGCGACCAGATCAAGGTGGTCAACCGTCCCTCCGACGGCTACGCCCGTAGCGTGTCCGGCTCTTTGGTGGCGGTTTCCACCGCCAAGTCCTCCAAGGAGTTTGATCGTGCCATCATTGAGTCTGAGTACGATTATCTGACGGTTGGTACCGAGTTGAAGTTGAACGCCATCGGCGTCAACAACATCGGCTCTTCCGCCGAGATTCCTGAAGGCGCCTACTGGACGGTCTCGGATGAGGCCATCGGCACCATTGATGAGAACGGTCTGTTCACCGCCGCCGATTACGGCGACGTGGAGATTCGGTTTGTGGTGAACGGCGAGGTTGCCGGTACCAAGACCTTACACGTGGTGGTCCCGGAGACTTTGGAATTCACCGAAAAGTCTCTGACACTCGTTTACGACAAGACTACCGCCCTGCCTCTGCTGGCTACCTACAACGGCAAGCCCGTGAAGATGAACGAGAACGACATCTTCTGCGGTTATTTGGAAGAGGATCCCGAGGCTGAGGGCGATATGTGGCCCCGCGCCATCTTCGAGGGCTTCAACGTCACTCCTCGCGGTGAGTCCGGCGCACGCAAGATGACCGTGTTTGCCATCGTGCTGGAGAATGAGGACGCCTATTGCGAGGTCAACGCCGCTATGTTCCACGAGAACGAGGCCACCTTTGATTTCGACAAGGCGACCGCCGGTAACCGCACTCTGGCCTGGATTCGTGAGGTGCTCAACACCACCACCACCGATAACTTCAACTACACGGTGGCGGATCCCTCCCAGAAAGTGACCTTGGGCTACACCTTTGCTCTGGATATGAACACCATCGAGATCCCTGCCCAGATGGCGGATATCGTGTTCATGCTGCCCAACTCCGATAATCAGGGCGATTCCGCCTTTGGTTATATGTTGGCTTTGGCCGAGCGTGTCAGCATTCTCACCGAGGTGCGTATCACTGCCCAGTTCGATAAAGATCTGGACGTGGACATCTCCGAGCTGAAAGTGGTCAACGATTACTTTGCCCTCTCCTCCGCCACGGTGGATGAGAACAACCTGTTGACCATGGTCTTTAACTGGATCGATCGCACCGAGGCCATCGACGTGGCCACCGCCAACCCCCTGTGCATTATGTCCGGTATCAAGGCCACTCCTAAGGACGACGCTTGGGACGGCAACGAGATGGTGATCGCCAACAGCGGTAACGTCAGCTACGACGTTTACCTGCGTGCTTCCTCTCTGTATTCCTTCGCTCAGAAGAAAGAGAACCAAGAGAAGTACGGTTTGCAGCCCTACTCCTCCTCTGAGACCGGTTGGGAGGGCGGCACCGAGACCGGCGCCCATTACGCCAGCGTCTATGCCGACTTTGAGGACGGCTTTATCATCGACAACGCTGTCCGCCAGGGTTGGTACAAAGAGGACGGCAACTACAAATACTACGTGGATCACAATGCCGTGACCGGCGTGCAGTACGTCCCCTCTCGTGAGGATGAGGCCACCAAGCTGTTCTATCAGTTCGACGAGAACGGTGTCTGCTTGGGTAAGATCAACGGCACCGTGAATTACGGCGACGGTCTCTACTACGCCGTCAACGGCGTGATGACCACCGGCTGGGTGTCCGGCTACGACGCCGAGGGCAATCAGGTGGATTACTACTTCTTGCCCGCCACCGGCCGTGCCGTCAACGGTCAGCAGAAGATCGACGGTTACAACTACACCTTTACCGATTACGTGCTGACCCGCGGCGATCTGGTGAAGGACGCCAACGGCACTCGTTATCGTTGGGCCGGTCAGTGGGTCCACGGCAAGTGGTTCCAGGTGGATGGTAATTGGTACACCACCAAGAAGTACGTGTACTACGTGGTATCCGATGGCCTGTTCTACGTCCCCTGCCGTGACGTTCCCAACTGGGAGATGCACCTGTTTGATGAAAACGGTATCTTCCAAGAGAATTACACCGGTTTGTATGAACAGAACGGCAATATTCATTACATCATCAACGGTAAACCTTGCCTGACATCCAAGTTGATTTACGTGGATGGCTACTATTATTACGTGTCTTACACGGAAGGTAAGGTGTATACCAACCGCACTATGTGGGTGAACCGCACCGACGGCCTGTTGCCTGTGGGTCAGTACACCTTCGACGCCCAGGGACGTATGATCAATCCTCCCGTTCAGCCGGAAGATCCGGATCAGCCGGACGTTCCCACTCCGCCTGTCGATCCGAACGAGCCGGATACTCCCGTTATCCCCGATGAGCCGGCCAAGGACGGTATCGTCAGCGAGAACGGCGGCCTGTTCTACTACGAAAATGGCGTTTTGAAGAAGGGCGCCGGTTTGATTAAGTTCACCGATGCAACGAATCAGGAGTATTACATTTACGTCCGTTCTAACGGTCAGTTGGCGATTGGCTCCTATTGGGTGGACATCACCAACGATCTGTTGCCTTCCGGCAACTACGTCTTCAATGCCAACGGTCAGTATTATCCTCCCACTGAGGAGCCCGAGGAGCCCGACGTGAAGAACGGTGTCGTTCGTGATGATGACGGCAAGCTGTACTACTACGTCAATGGCGTTCGTCAAATCGGTTGCGGCGTGGTCAAGCTGACCGACGAGCTGGGTTTGACCTATTACATTTACGTGCGTACCTCCAACAACCAGGTGGTTACCGGTACCTACTGGCCCACCGTGTGTAACGGTTATTTGACCCCTGCCTCTTACGATTGGGGCACCGATGGTCGTTACTATCCCGCAAGCCAGCCTACGGATCCCGAACCCGATCCCGAACCGGAACCCGATCCCGAACTGAAGAACGGCATCTTCAAGGAAGGCGACTATTACTACTACTACGTCAACGGCGTTAAGAAAAACGGCGGCGGCGTGTACAAACTGGTAGACGAAGAGGGCAAGACCTTCTACATCTATGTGCGTAGCAACGGTCGCTTAGCCACCGGCTATTACTGGCCCACCAATCACAACAACTTGTTAGAGTACAAGAAATACGATTGGGGTACCGACGGCAGATACTATCCTGCCCAGTAATCTATTTTTATTCCTTTATATAATGTAGGCGCGGGGACTTGCCCCGGCGGGTCCCCGCCAACCGCATTCAGTATATCCATATTATACGAAAGGAAATGTGAGCCATGAAACAATGGATCAAGCGCATCGGTGCGGTCATGCTGACGTTGGCAATGTTCGCATCGATGATCCCCGCCGTATTTGCGGCGAACACTTTAAACACCTCTGTGGCCGGTTTGACCGCCACTTGGGAGTATTCCAACCAGGGCGGCGGCTCCGCCACCTGGACTGCCAGCGGTACCTCTATCTCTGCTACTACCAAGGGTACGGCTGCTAAGACGAACGTCTCCGACCTGACTCTGACCAACAATTCCGGTGCAGAGGCAGTGCTCAGCTTTAACTGGTCGCTGACCACCGGCGGTACCACCGCCGCCACCCGCGCCTCTCTGACCGGTGCGATCAATGTCAGCAATCAGGCCAGTGCCTCCGGCGAGTTCTCCCAGACCTTAGCCGCCGGCGAGAGCATCCTCATTCAGCTGAAGTCCCCCCGTGGTGCTGCGTACAAGGGTACCTTCGCCATCACCGATTTGGCTCTGGTTGGCCTCAACGTGGCGGATCCCATCCTGACCTTCAAGCCCGTTACCGAGGGTGGTTCCTACACCCTGGACGGTGCTGCCGTCACCGCTGAAGTGGTGAAAGAGGTCGCTCTACAGACCGCTCTGCAGCTGTCTGCCACCGCCGATGAGGGCTACGTCTTCTACGGCTGGTACGACGCCAAGAGTGAGAAATACCTGTCCCAGGACGCCAACTTTAAACTGGTGGCTTCTGCGGACGCCGAGGTCTATCCCGTGTTCCTGTCCGATGATATCGCTCTGTTCGGCGTTGGTGCTGCGAAGTACGACAACCTGACCGAGGCCGGTGCCGCCGCTGCGGCCAGCACCACCGACAAGACGGTTGTTCTGCTGAATGACGGCACCATCACCGGCAATCACGTGATTCCCGCCGGTGTCACCCTGCTGATCCCCTATGACGATGCCCATACTGCCCATGGCAACGTGCCCGCCTGCACCAGCTCCGACGGCAACGAGGTCAAGTGGACTCAGCCCTATGCCTATCGCACCCTGACCATGGCGGCGGATGCCTCCATCATCGTCAATGGTGCACTGGAAGTGGGCGGCCGTCACTCTGCCGCTGCGGCAGGCCGTCCTGCGGCTCCCACCGACGCACTGGGCTACATCTACATGACCGCCGGCTCTCACATCGAGGTCAACGGCGATCTGTATGCTTGGGGTTATATCTACGGTGACGGTACCGTCACCGCCAACAACGGCGCCGGCATCTATGAGGTGTTCCAGATCACCGACCTGCGCGGCGGTAACGCCACCCTGGCTCTGGCCAGCGACAAGATGGTGTTCCCCATGACCCAGTACTACGTGCAGAACGTGGAGGTGGCTACCACCTACTACTATGGTGCCACCGCCTACATCTCTACCAGCTTCTTCCTGGCTTCTCAGTGCATCACCGCTCCTCCCATCAAGTTCATCGGTGATGACGCTATGTTCCAGACCGGTGCGGATTGCTACATCGTCAAAGAGTACGATCCCGCCACCGACACCCTGAATTTGGATGCCTACGGCGATTGTACCCTGTCCTCCATCGTAGTGTCCCTGGCCGGTAACACCGTGGATTCCACCAACTTTATCCTGCCCATCTCCAACAATATCAACATCTCCATTTGGAGTGGCACTGCTACCCTGAAGCAGGATATCGCCATGCTGCCCGGCTCCACCCTGACCGTGGGTCCCGAGGCTGTGCTGGAGATTGGCGTTGCCGAGATTCCCACTGCTGCGATGAGCGCCGGTTACAACCTGATCCTCTTTGACAGCGAGAACTGGATCAGCGGTCTGAATATGATCACCGCTGAGTACGAGGAAGGTCTGAATTTCGTCTATCCCGGCCAGCAGTTTGTTTCTGCTCCCTACTCCCCCAGCGAGCGCAAGGTGCGCACCATCGACGATATTAAGGACGTGGTCTTTGATATCAATGGTGTCGTGGTCGCCGACGGCTACGTCTACAGCACCGTTATTTGGAACGACCCGCAGTCTGAGGACTTCTCCATCGTCAGCGGCGGCGCTGAGATCATCTCCTCTGAGGGCACCGGTATCGTCTGCCTGAATAGCGGCGCCGGCGCCGATCTGCTGTGCTATCAGTACGATCAGGGTAAGGATGACGTCTATAAGAAGTCCGAGGGATACGACCCCGAGGTGGATGGTACTCTGTACTACGCGATTCCTCTGGCCTCTGTCCAGCTGCAGAACGGCAACGGTTCTCTGTTGGATACCACCGGCGCTGAGCCCGGTGCCATGTACACCTACTGTGATACGCACGACCACTGGATCGCCGGTGATGAGTGCAAGACCGTGGAGATCACTTGGGTCGTGAACGGTGAGAGTATCACCTCTGAGATACCTTATGGTACCGTTCCCACCTGCCCCATTGCTCCCGAGAAGGCTCTGGACAACAACTATCACTACAGCTTTGCCGGTTGGTCCGCCACCGAGGGCGGCGCGGTCATCGACCTGCCCGTTGCCGAGGGCGCTACCACCTACTATGCGGTGTTCACCGCTGAGGCTCACGCCTACGGCACCACCGAAACAGACGGCAAGCACTTCTGCACCTGCGGCAAGCCCGCTTCCTGCGTGGATGCCGACAACGACGGCGATCACGTCTGCGATCTGGGCTGCGGCACCATCAAGTCCGAGCACGAGGGCGGTACCGCCACCTGCGATAAGCTGGCTGTCTGCACCGAGTGCGGTCAGGGCTATGGCGAGACTTTGGACCACACCTACGACGACGAGTACGACGCTGACTGTAACGTCTGCGGCGACGTCCGTGAAGTTCCCGATAAGCCCGGTGAGATCGTCTACGGCGACGCCGATGGCGACGGTGAGATTACTGCTCTGGACGTTGTTGTGCTGCAACAGTATTTCGCCGGTTACGAAGTGACTCTGGATGAGACTACTGCCGACGCTGACGGCGACGGTGAGATTACCGCTCTGGACGTTGTTGTGCTGCAGCAGTATTTCGCCGGTTACGAAGTGACCCTTGGACCGGTAAAATAATTCCACGACAGCGAGCAGATCGCGGTCTACGGCGATGAGCAGAGCGCTTCCTACAACGGCGTTCTGAACGGCTAATCTCCTATCACACAAATCTGCGGTTTCCCGAACCCTCTAACGGGTTC
>JAZPZT010000005.1:0-6469 GCA_045544815.1 Acutalibacteraceae bacterium
TCCCCCGCTTAAAAAAGGGCGGCAACGGTTTTCCGTTGCCCTCGTTTTCTTTTTGCACATATAAAAAACCGCCCTGCATGATACAGGGCGGTTTTGGGTTATCTCTTACTTGCAGGTGATGGTGTAGGTGTTGCGATACACTTCGTTGGGGGCGAGGCAAATCATATCTGCCTTTTCCTCAATATTGGTCACTTCATCGGCGCAGGAGGGACTTTGTACCCACGGCTCGATGCACACGAAGGGGGCGTCGCTCCGCGGAGTGTGCCAAAAGCCCACGTAAGGGCTGTCGGGATAGGCCACGTGGACGCTACGCTCAGTCTTGTCGCTGCACAGGGTTACGCCGCGGGCCGCATTTTGCAGGAAGATGGCGTCGTTGTCAAACAGACTGTGGCGCAGGGGCAACACGCGATCCTCCTCCAAGGGGAAGAGGGTCAACTTATTGACGCAGAAGCAATTCTCGTCCAAAATGAACTCTAAGGGCTGGCAAGGCTCGTCAAACACCAGCTTATAGTCCTCATACTCCGTGCCCTCGACCAGCGGCACGTTAAATCCGGGGTGACCGCCTACCGAGAAGGGCATTTCCTTATCGTCCTCGTTGCGCACGATGGTGGTGACCGCCAAACTGTCCTCATTGAGGGTATAGGTCATCTCCAGCACGAAGCGGAAGGGATAGGCGTTCAGCGTCTCCTCGTCGGGCTTAAGCTGTAGGGTGAGGGCGGTGGCCTTTTGATGGATTACCTCCCACTCCTTGTTACGGGCGAAGCCGTGGGAGCCCATCTCATAGGTCTTGCCACGGTAGATATACTTGTTTTCCCACAGGCGACCGCAGACAGGGAAGAGGTTGCTGGCGCGGCGCGCCCAGTATTGCGCCTCGCCCTGCCACAGATACTCGGTGCCGTCCTCAACGCGGCGAATGGATTGCATTTCGGCGCCGAGACTGCTCACCTTGACGCGCAATTGCTCGTTTTCAAGAATATAAATCATAGGAAATCCTCCTTTGGATGGCGTTGTAACCTAATTATTATACCACTATTTTCTTTAAAATGCAAGTAGTGGGGAATTTGCACCTAACTCTTGACATTTTCGGTGCGGAGTGTTAAACTAAACTGAAAGTGTTGATGGGGACGGCTTGCCGTCGGCTGATGCAGAGAGCGCTCGGTTGGTGAGAGAGCGTGACGCCGCCGCAAAATGCCCACCACCCCGGAGCGTGCGCCGAAATAAGGTGCGACGGCTGACCCCGTTATCGGTCGCCAAAGCGTCGTCCTACGGATGGCGGAAATTGGGTGGAACCACGGAGTTTACGCTTCGTCCCTTTGCGGACGGAGCGTTTTTTATTTTGTATATCTATTATGTATTTCAAATAGGAGGAATGACTATGTTGAACATTACCCTGCCCGGCGGCGTGATTCGTGAGGTGGAGCCCGGCACCACCATCGACGCGCTGTGCCGCGACATCTCTATGGGTCTGTACCGCAATGCCTGCGCCGCTCACGTAAACGGCAAGGTGGCCGACCTGCGCAACGAATTGACCGAGGATTGCGAGGTTGCCATTCTGACCTTTGACGACCTGGACGGTCGCAAGGCCTACTGGCATACTGTCTCCCACGTGATGGCTCAGGCCATTAAGCGCCTGTATCCCACCGTGAAGCTGGCTATCGGTCCCTCCATCGACGAGGGTTTCTACTACGATATCGACGCCGATTTCTCCATCACCCCTGAGGTGCTGGAGGCCATCGAGGGCGAGATGAAGAAGATCATCAAAGAGGGTCTGGAGATTACCCGTTTCACCCTGCCCCGTGCCGAGGCTCTGGAGCGCATGGCGGACGAGCCCTATAAGGTGGAGCTCATTAACGACCTGCCCGCCGATGCCCAAATTTCCTTCTACACTCAGGGCGAGTTCACCGATCTGTGCGCCGGCCCTCACCTCACCGATACCGGCCGCCTGAAGGCGGTCAAACTGCTGTCCGCCACCGGCGCCTACTGGCGTGGCGATTCCAGCCGCAAGATGCTCACCCGTATCTACGGTATCGCCTTCCCCAAGGCAAGCCAGTTGGAGGAGCACCTGACCCGTCTGGAGGAGGCCAAGAAGCGTGACCATAACAAACTGGGTCGTGAGCTGGAACTGTTCTCCACCGTGGACGTCATCGGTCAGGGCTTGCCCATTCTGCTGCCCAAGGGCGCTCGTATGATCCAGCTGATGCAGCGCTGGATCGAGGACGAGGAGCAGAAGCGTGGCTACCTGCTGACCAAGACTCCCTTGATGGCCAAACGTGAGCTGTACAAGATTTCCGGCCACTGGGATCACTACCGTGACGGTATGTTCATTATGGGCGATCCCGACGACGAGGAGAAGGAGTGCTTCGCTCTGCGTCCCATGACCTGCCCCTTCCAGTATCAGGCTTACCTCAACCGTGCCCGTTCCTACCGTGACCTGCCCATGCGCCTCGGCGAGACTTCCACCCTGTTCCGTAATGAGGACAGCGGCGAGATGCACGGCCTGATTCGTGTGCGCCAGTTCACCATCTCCGAGGGTCACCTGGTGCTCCGCCCCGACCAGTTAGAGGAGGAGTTCAAGGGCTGTCTGGAGTTGGCGAAGTATTGCCTCGACACCGTGGGTATGCTGGAGAATTGCTCCTTCCGCTTCTCCCAGTGGGATCCCGAGAATCCCAAGAACAAGTACGAGGGCACTGCCGAGCAATGGAACGAGGCACAGGCCGTCATGCAGAAGATTCTGGACAACCTGGGCGTGGAGTACTCCATCGGTATCGACGAGGCCGCCTTCTACGGCCCCAAGCTGGATATTCAGTACAAGAACGTGTTCGGCAAAGAGGACACCATCGTCACCATCCAGATCGATATGCTGCTGGCCGAGAAGTTCGGTATGGAATACACCGACGCCGACGGCCAGAAGAAGCTTCCTTACATCATCCACCGCACCTCTTTGGGTTGCTACGAGCGCACTCTGGCCTACCTGATTGAGCGTTTCGCCGGCGCCTTCCCCCTGTGGTTGGCTCCCGATCAGGTGGTGGTGCTGCCCGTCACCGACCGTGCCCACGAGTACGCCAAGGGTGTAGAGGAGCAGTTGAAGGCCGCCGGCATCCGTGCCGAGGGCGACTACCGCTCCGAGAAACTGGGCTACAAGATTCGTGAGCATCAGCTCAAGAAGGTGCCCTATATGCTGGTGGTGGGCGACCGTGATATGGAGAATGGTACCGTGTCCGTCCGCACCCGTAGCGGCGAGGATTTGGGCGCTATGACTGTCGAGGAGTTCATCGCTAAGGCTCTGGTGGAGATCGCCACCAAGCACCGCGACAACTAATTGACGCAAAAAAAGAACCCGAGCGCAACAGCGTTCGGGTTCTTTTTTATTTTACAGCCAGCCCAAGGCTACGCACAGCAGTACCACCGCACCCAGTGCGATACGATACCAGCCGAAAGGTTTGAAGCTGTGCTTCTTAATAAACGCCATCAGGCCACGAATCACCAGCAGCGACACCACAAAGGACACAACCGTGGCTACTGCCAGCAGAATCCACTCTTCGCCGCTGAAGGTCACACCGTCCAAAAACAGCGCCTTGACCAGTTTCAGGCCGCTGGCGCCCAACATCACGGGGATCGCCATAAAGAAGGAAAACTCTGCCGCCGCAGTACGGGAGGTGCCCAGCAGAGAAGCGCCCAAAATGGTAGAGCCGGAGCGGGAGGTGCCGGGAATCAGCGCCAACATCTGGAATGCGCCGATACCAAAAGCGTGCTTGTAGGTGATATCCTCCACCGTCTCCACTTTGGCGGTACGATTCTTGCGGCTCTCCATCACGATAAAGGCGATGCCGTACACAATCAGCGCGGCGGCGATCACTACGGGGGTGGACAGCACGCCGTCGATGAGGTCGTCCAGCGCCAGTCCTGCGATGGCGGCAGGGATACTGGCCACCAGCACCTTGCTCCACAGCACCCACGTGCCCTTTTTCTCCGCCGCCGTCTTTTTAGGGGAGAAGGGGTTGAGCTTGTGGAAATACAGCACCACCACGGCGAAGATGGCGCCCAACTGGATGACCACCTTAAACACGTCGAAGAAGGCCTCGGAGGCGTTCATTTTCCAGACGGCGTCCAGCAGCAGGATGTGACCTGTGCTGGACACGGGCAACCACTCGGTGACGCCCTCCACGATGCCCTGTAAGATGGCCTTGAGAATCTCAATGAAAAACATAAAATCCTCTCCTAATCAAAAATGTGCAGACGAAAAACACCGAGCCATCGACTCGGTGTTTTTTACGTCCCAAAAATTACAGATCCAGCTCGTTGAGCAGGTCGCGCAACAGGATAACCTCGTCGGCGGAGATGGTGATACCCTTGCCCATCTTAGCACGATCGGGAGCCCAGTCGCGGATGTCGTACTTGGGTGCACGGTCGTTCCAGCTGATGAGGTTCAGCTCCTTGGTCCAGCCGGTGGGGGACTGGGACAGCACGCCGCACTCTTTGACGATTTCATACTTCAGTTCTGCCATGATAAAACACTCCTATAATAAAAATTTTTTGGACGTTATTCGTGTCGGAACAGACTGCCGCCGTGGCAATCCTCCGCAACAAATAGAGGAAGATCCTCTATTTCCAACCGTTTGATGGCCTCACACCCCAAATCCGCAAAGGCGATAACCTCGGCACTGCGGACGTGGCGGGCGATGAGAGCGCCTGCGCCGCCGATGGCGCAGAGATATACGCCGCCGTTGCGGCGAATGGCTTCGCAGGTGGCGGTGTCACGCTCCCCCTTGCCGATGGTGGCGCACAACCCCAAATCGTAGAGGCGAGGGGTGTACGGGTCCATACGGGAGGAGGTGGTGGGGCCGCAGGCGCCGATGGGCAAGCCCTCCGGCGCAGGGGTAGAGCCGCAATAGTAGATGACCCCGCCCATAAGAGGGAAGGGGAGCGGTGCGCCCTCGTCGAGGAGCGCCATCAGCCGCTTATGGGCCGCGTCACGGGCCGTATACACCGTGCCGGAGAGCAGAATGCGTTGCCCTGCCCGCAGGGTAGGGGCAGCCTGCCGCAGGTCGGCGGTGCTCAGTCGTTTCATTTCCGTTTTAACCAGTCCTCCAGTCGAGCCAGCCAGCTCTTTTTGCGGCGTGGCGTGCGGACGGGGATTGGGGAGGGGGGATAACCTCCGCCCTTCGTCCCTTGCTGTGGCGGTGCGGACTGTTCCTCAGGCGGAGCAGTCCATCCCGTCGGTCTTACAGCATAGGCGGGCGGCTTAGCGAAAAAAGCCGGCGCCGTGGCCGTCGGTGCCCTGTGCGGCGGCAAGCCACTCGTCAAGGGCAGCGGTCAGGCGAGAGTCGCAATCTCGCTTGCGTGCCTGCAGGTTCTGACTGCCGGCATCCACTTCGCCTACCAGCTCGGTGAGCTGGGTGAGAATCTGACGTATCTGACGCTGGGTGTTGTCCAAAACGGCGGCGGACTGGCGATAAGCCTCGTCCACGTGAGGACGGACGATACCATCCATGCGCTGTGCCACAGTATCTGCGTCACCCAGCAGACCTTCGTAGCGCTGGATGGTAGCGCTCATAGAGGCAATCTGCTCGGTCTGGCTACTCACCAGACGGCGGCTCTCCTCTAACTGGCGCTGAGCGAGCTGCGCATCGGTCAACTGCTCCTTGGCGTCGGCCAGGGCGGCGATGGCGGTGTCGCGCTCCTCGGCGGTGGCGGACAACTCACGCTCTAACTGGGCGGTGCGGCGCTGCGCCTCCTCTAACTGGGTAGCCATCTCCTCGATGGTGGTGGCGGCGACGCCCAAATCGTTTCTGGTGTCGGCCAATTGCTGCTGTACCTCAGCCAGTTGCGCCTCTGCAGCCTGCTGCTGCTCTTGGGCAGCAGCAGCCTGAGCCGTCGCCTCGTCAGCGGCAGCCTGTGCCGCGGCCGAAGCGGCCTCAGCCTCTTCGGTGCGCTTTTCCAGCGCCTTGCGCTCCTCGTCCCAGGCGGCGGTGATTTCGTCAATATATTGCAGAACGTCCTGCTTGTTAAAACCTCTGAATGCGTTGCGGAACATACCGTTTTGCGCCATATAGACACGTCCTCTCTATGTTCAAAGTCAAAAATGGACCTATTTATCCTTATATTTATCTCATTATAGCACAAATTAGAAATACTTGTAAAGACTTTCCCACAAAAAGCAGAAGAAAAACAAGAAAAAGGCCCACACAATCGTGTGAGCCTTTGTTCTTAAAAGTTGAGTGAGCCTGTAAGCCGAGTTCTGTCGTGAACAGCCATCTATCTGGGCCGCCTGTTGCCAGACGGCTCTAGCCTTCCGTTGGAGCACATCGGGCCAATGTATCGCTCCGGTCGAAGTTGCTTCGGATAGGGTTTACAGGGCCGCATTGTCTCCAATGCGCCGGTGAGCTCTTACCGCGCCTTTCCACCCTTACCTATGGGCGGCGTGTTACCACGCACTCAAGGCATAAGCCAAGCCATAGGCGGTATATTT
>JAZPZT010000006.1:0-2064 GCA_045544815.1 Acutalibacteraceae bacterium
CCACCTCCCGCCGCCGCAGAAGAGGCGGCAGCCGCCCCAAGACGGAGAACGCCGCCGGCGCAGAGGCCAAACCCAAGGAGGCAGCCCCTGCCCCCAAGGCGGAAAAGAGCGAGGGCGGCAGCGCCCATCGCCGTCCCCGCCACCGTGGCGGACGCCGTCACAATAAGAACAAATCCTCCTCGGCAAATAACGGCGGCGAGGCATAAAATTTCCCGTGATGCAGTGCGCTGCGGAAGCGGCGTACTGCGAACAGGTAAATTTTGGAAGTCACAAAATTCAAAATTTTACACTTGACCCAAGGATAAATGTTGTGTATTATATGCTTTGTGACAAATTTGGAACTTTTAGGTGAATTTACTCATGACACAAGCAACAGACAAGAAAACCGCAAAATCCCGCCGTCAGAAAATGACCGTGGCAAAGGCGTGGAAAATGTGGATGGACAATCTGCGCGCGTGGCAGTTTTACATAGAGGAGCATAAGCCTCAAGACCTGCTGAACATCCCCCTGTGGATCGGTAAGACGGGAAAGAAGTGTAAGTCGTTTCTCCACGCTCTGCGCCGTGACCTGCGCCATCAGCGCAGGGAGACGCGCCGCCGCCATTTCCCCGAGTCGGAGATCGGCCTTGCCCAGCTGTGCCTTTTCTTTGCCGGCAGCCTGCCCCGTCTCGGCGCAGCCATTACCGGCATTTTCAGCCATCGCCGCCTTAAGCGCATTACCAAGCGGAAAAATAATTCTGCAGGCGAACATCCGCGCCTCCACCCTGTGGCCTTCCTCAGCGGCGCGCTGGTGGTAGTCGGTATCTGCGCGGTGCTTTCTTTCTACACGGTGGGTACGACGGCCACCTATGACGGTGCGGCCTTAGGTACGGTGTCCGGCTTTAATACCGTCAGCGCCGTGGTGGAGGATGTGGAGACCATCACCCGCGAGACACTGCAGGATCAGAGCTACCATGTGGATGAGGCGAAGATCGACACCGTCATCGGTGTTGTGCCCCGCAGCGAGGTGGACAGCAAGGAAGTTCTTGCCGAAAACCTCTCCGAGGAGCTGGGCATGGTGGACTATGGCTATACCATCGTGATCGACGGTGAGCCCATTGCTGCCACCACCTTTGCCGGCGCCTTGGAAGAGCTGCTGGATCAGCTGAAGCGCAGCTATGTAACTGCCGACACGGTAGAGTGCTATTTTAAGGAAAATGTAGAGATCGTTGAGGGGTATGTGGACTCTTCCATGGTGATGAACCTTGGCAAGATCGCGGAAATCCTTAACGAGACCAAGTCCGGCGAAGTCACCTACACGGTGGAGGCCGGCGACAGCTATTATTACATCGCAGAGCTCTACGAAATGACGCTGGAGCAGCTGATGGATATGAACCCCGGCTACGACATCGACCTGCTGCGTGTAGGCGACGTGCTGACCATCTCCAACGCTGTCCCCTACCTGACGGTGGTGAACGTGGAGCGCCAGCGCTATGTGATCGACGTACCCTTTGATGTGGAGTATGAGGACGACAACTCTATGTATCAGGGCGATTATGAGGTCCTCTCCCCCGGTCAGTACGGAAAAGCGGACGTAATGGCCAACGTGACGTACATCAACGGTGAAGAGACCGACCGTGAAACGGTGGCATCGGTGATGCTCACCGACCCTGTTACGGAATTGCAGGCGCGGGGCACGATCCCCCGTCCCAGCTGGTTCCCCACCGGCAGCTTCCGCTGGCCCTGTTACGGTACGCTGACGTCCTTCTTTGGTCCCCGCCGTGCCCCCACCAAGGGTGCCAGCACCAACCATGGTGCCATCGATATTGCCAATAGCTACGGTACACCCATCTACGCAAGCGACGGCGGCACGGTGATCGCCTCCGGCTGGCAGGGCGGCCTTGGCTACGCCGTTACCATCGACCATGGCAACGGTTTCCAGACCATCTACGGACACAATAGCTCTCTGCTGGTGAAGGTTGGCGACCATGTCTATAAGGGACAGCAGATCGCCCGCATGGGCTCTACCGGTATCTCCACCGGCAACCATTGCCATTTCGCTGTGAAATACTACGGAACCTATGTC
>JAZPZT010000007.1:0-8312 GCA_045544815.1 Acutalibacteraceae bacterium
CCGTAGAAATCATCGGCGTTAACAACCACGAACGGCTCGTTGACGACGCCCTTGCAGCAGAGGATCGCGTGGCCGGTACCCCACGGCTTCTGACGCGTTTCCGGGCACTCGTAGCCATCCGGCAACATATAGGTTTCCTGGAAAACGTACTCAATATCGATGCCCTGTTTTTCCACGCGGCTACCGACGATGGATTTGAAATCGTCCTCGATCTGCTTTTTGATGATAAACACGACCTTGTCAAAGCCGGCGCGTTTGGCATCGTACACCGAGAAATCCAGCAGGGCCTCTCCGCCCGGACCGATCGGCTCGATTTGTTTGAGACCGCCAAAACGGCTGCCCATGCCGGCGGCCATAACGACCAATGTTGCTTTACCCATAATTCAAACATCTCCTATTACTTGTCATTCAGGGATAACTAGATTATACCACAACCGTTTGGGATTGTCTACCAAAATTCCATATTTTCCGAAAAAAACAACAATCGCGGCAGTATAAAAAAAGAAAACTCCCGGAGATCTTCCGGGAGTTTTTAGATCAGATCAGTCGCAGCGCTGTCAACCATTGGAATGATTCGCTCGGTAGGGCAAGGAAGGCAAGGTACAGCGCCAGGATGATGGCGGAAGTGATCACCTTTGGTGCGGCCTTTTTGCTCTTGAGCAATACGACGAACAGAATGCTGGCCACGATGCCGAAGAGCAGCAGCAGCACGTTCTTCGGATCGGCAAAATTGTATACGCTGGCATTCCACGAAAGCACGTCGACCAGCGACAGAATGGTGAAGTTGAAGATGTTGCTTCCCACAATATTGCCAACCGCAATGTTGTAGTTGCGTTTCTTGAACAGCGCAATGGTAGAGGCCAACTCCGGCAGAGAGGTGGCAACGCCCATGAACAGCGCACCGGCAAAGCCCTGGCTGATGTTCAGCTTGACGGCCACGTGCTCGGTCATATACGACACCACAATGCTGAAAGCGATAATGCCCACTGACACACAGATCAACCGGAACACGATCTGCTTGACCGTCAGCTTGATGGCATCCGCTTCGCTGTCATCCTCGTTGGTGCCGTCCTCGGCAGAGAGATACTTTACGCTGATGCCGTAGAACACCAGAATGAGGATGGAGGCAAGGCTGACGTTCCAGTTCGGGATGACACCCAGCCACGACAGCGCAATGACGGCATACGAGGCAATCACCGTCAGTGTCACGACCAGATGCCCGTGGGCGATCTTTGCTTTGGAAAATGATTTGGCCCAAAAGAGGACCAGCGTTGCCAGCACGGCAATATTAAACAGATCGCTGCCCAGAATATTGCCGAGGCTCAGCTGCGGTTTGTTTTGCAGCAGGGTAGAGGACACGCTGGTAAACAGCTCCGGCAACGACGTGATGGCCGACAGCAAAATACCACCGATAAACGCGCCGGAAAGCGAGGTCTTTTTATCCAGCCAATCCACGTAATCAGCCGCTTTGATGGAAAACCACGTCATTGCTGCAGCGGCGATCAAATATACTGTCAGCAATAAGGGCAACGGGAGAGAAGTGAGAAATTCAAACATGTCAGGCACTCCTTATTCGATGACCGACCAATCGCCGGTCTGGGGATTAAACAGTACGGTTTCCGATTGTCCATCGGCATCGGTGCAGGTATATACGTATCCATCGTTGACAAAAAAGGTCTTGCCGTCGTCGATGCTCTGTATATGCTTGCCGGCCGGTACGGTGATGGATTTGTAGCCGCTATCCAAAAGCAACTGCGATGCCTGTTTAGTGGTATAAGCCGGTTTTGTCAGCAGAAACAGTCCTACCGAAACTGCGCACATCGCTACGCCGATAACGCTTACCCATTTATCCGGCAGGCGGCTGTTTTCGCCAAGTAGTGAGGGCAAAAAGATAGCACTGACCGCCAGCAGCACCACCTGCACGATATCCTCGTAAACACCCATGTAATTGGCAGTGTTGATAAAGAACATAATCAGGAATGCCGCAATGGGCAACCCGACCAGCAATGCTCTCGCTACTTTGTTTTGCACCGCTCTACCATCTCCTTACCTAATATCCTTACAATATATACCATATTTATGAGTAAAAATCAAGGTTTTTCGGGTATCCTCTTGACAGAGTGCAAAAAAAACGCTATACTGTATACAATCTTTCGAAAAGGAGTCGGTTGTTTTCATGGACGGCGACAGTAGTTGCGACGGAAATGAACCTAACACGAATAATACGGTTATTAACAGGCATACTCGCGTGAGCTGATTCACGCCGGGTGTGTCTTTTTGCGTTTAAAACCGAAATTTTAAGGAGTATTATCATGCAATCCGAAGACGTTATATCCATTCTTATTATGGTGGTGTGCCTGCTGTTGTCCGGCTATTTTTCTGCCACCGAAACGGCGTTCTCGTCGTTCAACAAAACGCGTATGAAGACCTTGGCGGAAAAGGGCAACCGCCGCGCCTCGCTGGTACTGAAGCTGGCCGAGGACTACGACCGTTTGCTTTCCACCATTCTGATCGGCAACAATGTGGTCAACATTGGGCTGACGTCCATTGCCACCGTTATGTTCGTGCGCATTCTGGGCGGCAATCAGGACCTTGGTGCAACGGTGTCCACCATCGTCACCACCGTGATCGTGTTGATCTTCGGTGAGATCTCGCCCAAAAGCCTGGCCAAGGAACGTCCCGAAAACTTTGCGATGTTCTCTGCGCCCATCGTCCGCGTACTCGTAACGGTGCTCACGCCGCTTAACTTCCTGTTCAGCCAGTGGAAGAAGCTGCTGTCCAAGATCGCCAAATCGGAGGATTCTCCCAAGATGACGCAGGACGAGCTGCTGATGCTGGTTGACGAGGTCGAGCAGGAGGGGAGTATCGACGAAAACGAAAGCGCTCTGCTGCGTAACGCGATCGACTTCTCCGACCGTGAAGCGGAAGAGATCCTCACGCACCGCACCGATCTGGAAGCCGTGCCGATCACCGCGAGCAAGGAAGAAGTGGCGGCGCTGTTTTCCGAGACCAAGTTCTCGCGTCTGCCGGTATATGAGGACAATATCGATAACATCATTGGTATTCTGCACCAAAAGGATTTCTATACCGAGACCGGCTTGACCGATAAGCCGCTTTCCGAGATCATCGCACCGCCGCTGTTTGTGCCGATGTCCGAAAAGATCAGCGATCTGCTTGGTCAGCTACAAAAGACCAAATCGCACATTGCGGTGGTGGTGGACGAATACGGCGGCACGCTGGGTATCGTCACTATGGAGGATATTCTGGAAGAGCTGGTCGGCGAGATCTGGGACGAGCACGACAGCGTGGTCGAGACCTTCAAGCAGATCGACGAGCACACTTATCGCATTGATTGTACCTTGGCGCTGGACGATCTGTGCCAGTTCTACGACATTTCGCCCGATACCGATAGCGTTGTCATCAGCGGTTGGGTAATGGAGATGCTTGGCAAGATCCCGGAGGTAGGGGACAGCTTCACCTATCTCAACCTCACCTTCACCGTCTACGAGACGGACGGTCATAGTGCCGCGTGGATCGACGTTCACATGGACCCCGGCGAGACCGAAGAAGAACAAGAATAACCAAAAACACGCACCCGGTTCACATTCCGTGAACCGGGTGCGTGTTTATTTACAGATTATAGACAGAGCAGCTTAATAGGCCAACCGCTTTCACATCCACCGAATACAGGATATTTGCAATTCAGGCATTCTTCTATTCAATAATTAGGAAGGCGGCGTATTGGGATCGTCCCCGAGTTTTGCAATGGTGGAGGTTAAAACTGATCCATCCTTGCCGTTAATACGGTAGTAATAAGAGTAACCGTGGGCGGCAAAAACGACGTCAATATACGGTGTTTGATTTTGATCTACCCCAAACATAATCGTTTGTTCTCCACACTCATCCGCCTGCACCCCTGCTTGCGTTAATGCAATTTCGATGGCATCCCATTCGTCAATATCAAATTCGTCCACCGGAGTATCCTCAGACAGAGAGAACGAGCAAAGAATATCACCGCTGCTTTTATCCAAATGATAAGCATACACGGTTTCTCTGTAAGAAAACCGAACCAGAATAACATCACCGTAACGTGAATGTCTATTTCTGTTCACAACAATGCCGGAGGCTTCTTGCTCCTCGATTTCCAATCGAGAAAAGGCGATGGCCTTGGCTTGTTCGTCGCTGATTCCGTTGCCTGTCGCATGAGGCGAAGTGGTGGTTGTGGTACTCTTGGTAGGGGGCGTATTCACGTTTGTGCGAGTACCGCCGCCCTGCAGAGTAGATTGAACGGTTCCACTTTGTCCGGTCGTGGTACTGCTGTTCGGATTCATAAACGTTCCGTCTACAGCACTAATAGCATACTCGTAAAGATACCCAAGCGACACAAACTCTACCCGATAGATCGGTATATCGTCCTTCCACACCAACTCAATTCTAACAAACAATGCATTTTCTGCTATCCAGTCATTATGCAGGCCTTTTAACGCCAATTGGCTTGCTTTTTCCGGTGTCAACAAAGACACCCCCAATGAGGATTCCGCATCTTTTACATCATTCATAAGATCATCAACAATGAAAGTCCATAGCCCTTCTTCTGCATCGTAGTCCACCAGTTCGCTCAACGGAATGTTCTGGTGTTGGGCAATAGCGGCCAATGCCGCAAAGGTGTACTCGGCTAAAACGTCGGCCTCTAGCGTGGGCTGCTGTTCTACCATGCTCAGAATAAAAGCAGCTTTTCCGTTAGATATACCATGAGCTTGTGCAAACTGCTTTGCAGCATCAAACGCTTCAACGGTTTGATTGGTTACTGCAGCGGATAGATTGCGCTCCGACATAACGGCGTCAACGTTATTGTTGATGATACCATGAATACGTTCAGCTTCTTTTACATCAGGGTTTTGCACCGTAACAAGGATTGGATTGTCTGTATTCGCCATATAACCTTGGTCGATCATCGCTTCAAAAATCAGTTGGACTGCTGTAGATAAAGATTGTTTTTTCAAAGCTAAACCGTCCAGTACACATTGACCATCGGCATTGACAGCATCGACGGCCATAACCTGGTCCGAATGGTTGATGGTTAACTCAATGCCGGGGTTGACATCAATGTCAATCAAAGTGGTTGCGGCATCGCCTATTGGTGGAGCGTCCGCAGCGTTCTGATGCAAGATAAAACCGCCAATGCCTATAAAGACAATTAAACAAGCGGCCGCCACTAACGGTATCCATCGATGTGTCGAACGCCGTTTTTGAATTTCACCAGACGGAATGGGGGTTGCATCGCGATTTGCTTGGATCTTGCTGGCGATGTCATCAAAAGTAATTGAGGGTTGCCACTCGTTCAGTGCAACTGCCAAGGTATTTTGACATTGCTTGGTTGTCATATAAATTCCTCCTCTGCAATCGTTTTGAGCGTTTTTATTGCTCGATGATGTCGGGACAATACCGTATTCAAAGGCAGATCCATTACCTCTGCAATCTCCCGGTATTTCATCCCTATGGCTGTATGCAGAACAACAATCTGTCGGTCCTCCTCCGACAAATTGTTCAACAAAGCACGCAGGAGGATGCGATGCTCTGCTCGTTTTACTGAATGTATATCGTCAGGGGGAAGAAGTTCAAGTGGTTGGCTGTGCACTTGTTCGCGGCGCTTGTCTTGCGCTAAATGCCGTGTAATGGTAAAGATCCAAGCTAAAGGCTTTCCTTGTGGACGATACGTTCCGGCATGTGTATAGATGCGCACAAACGTCTCTTGTAACACATCCTCTGCATCCTGTCGGTTGCGCAATAGCGAATATGCAAAAGCATATACATTGCTGTGTATAGCATCATAAAGTCGATGTAATGCACGCATATCATTGTCAGCGATTTGTTTGATCCAGCTCTCGTCAATTGGTTGCTTAGCTGGTGGCGTGTCTATCGTTGTTTGCAGAAAAAACCACATTTTCCTCGCCCCTTTCACTATGTTAACGAAACGAGAGGATGTTTTATTGCATCGTTATTAATAATTTTACTACACCTATCTTGATTTCGCAACTTTGTATCGGCATGTCCCTAGAACGTGAGAAAAAAGAGCTGACAGGATTTGCAACAAAAATCTGTCAGCTCTTTATTTGTGAATGGTTTTTAGATTCTGTTAAGCATTGATGCGGTAACTCTCAATCCTCAAAGGACCAACGTTATCGAAATCAAGTGGCGATATCAATTCGGATATCGCCGGTGTCGGTTGTGATCTCGCATTTCCCACCGACTGTTGTTTTGGGAACGCTGATTCTGCCGGTAGAGGATTCGGTGATAAATACCTTTTCAGAAAGCAAGGTGCCCGTAACGTCACCTGTACTCGTTTTAATAGAGATCTGTGCAGCGTCGCTATCTTCAAATCGCACATCACCTGTGTCACTCTTCACAGAAAGGTTGCCCGCTGCCACAACATTTTTCAAGGTTATAGTGCCTGTATCGGTTTTGATATCAATGCCATTTTTAGTGGTTGCATCATTGGCCGTGATCTCACCTGTTGTTGTAGTAAGGTTCACCTGTTCTGCCGTAATGCTATCTATATGGATATCGCCGGTACGTAATTCGATCTCCAGAAGATCGGCAACAGACGCAAAGCAATCAACCTCCGATGTGTCACCGTCTATTTGGATGCTCTCAAAGGTAAAATCCTTGGGGATATGGATATCGCCGGTATCTGTTGCTATGAACAACGCAGAATATTCCTTTTGCGGCAAGTAAACGGTCATCTTGGGTGAACCAAGGGAAATGCAAACATGATCGTACCAGTTCCGTGTATCTGTCATTTTAATAGTAAGGGACCCATTTTGCACGGTAACGGAATGCCTTGCCTTTTCTGCTTCAAAGCAAACGATACGACAGTCTTCATCCTCGGTAGGGACAAATTCAATATTCGTTGTATCTACGTGGATTGATATTTCGTCAAATTCGCCGTGTGCTTCGTATGTGTTCGTTACATATGTAACGGTGCTGAGTTTGGTAAAGTCCCAATCGTAGTTTGCCATCACGCCCGCAAAAAGAATCACCCCCAGTGCGACGAGTGCTGCCGCCGTCATGAGCCATATTTTTACAGTTTTACTCATTGTACTGCCTCCTTCCGAGCAAATAAGGTTTTAATGCCTAAAGCCATCTTTTTTGTCAGCAACAAGATCCCCTTGGTAGCTGCCTTACATCCGTAAAACATAAAAATGGCCAGCCCGGCGCAAACAATACCCGCGGCAAGCATTGCCAATCCCGTAAGTCCGTGCCCTTGGAATGCAAAAATCGCCGCCGATACAATACCGCCAAGCGCGCACGTCGCAAAGGATGCCTCTATTGACCACAATACAACGACAACAGACCATATAACAATGTAAACGGCAAGAATTATTGAAAATGCGGCAATTAAAAGTGAAAGCCATATTGGCGAGCCTAGTGCGAGAAGTACGATTTCCCAAGCTTTCAGCGTTCTTTTTGGCTTAACTTTCTCTTTAACAAGTTTTGTAAGCGGGGTGTCCGCTAAAATTTGTGCAACAATGTCTTTTACAGAACCAATCGCATAGACTGCCTCAAGTTCCGAAAGACCTTCTTCTATCCGGTCATCGATCATTTCACTATAAAATGCTAGCTGTTCTTCTATATCTTCCTGCGGCAAGCCGGACAATCCTTGGCGCAACTGTGCAAGAAACTCTTGTTTATTCATTACTATTATCCTCCTTGGTCACGAACCGATATATAGACATCATTTCTTTCCATTCATCCTTGAAATCTTCAATGCGCTTTAACCCTACGTCGGTAATACGGTAATATTTTCTCAGTCTGCCACCGTGCTCCGCAGTACGAACGGTCAGCATATTGGCGGCTTCCAAGCGTTTCAGAATGGTATATAAGGTCGATTCGGAAAGCGCAAGATACGGCTTCATATCTTTCATGATCTTATAGCCATAGGACTCTTCACTCTTAATGGCCGCCAAGACGCAGACGTCCAAGAGACCTCGCTTTAACTGAATATCCATGCAATACCTCCTTTTGTGTAATACATCATATCACGAAGTATTAGCTTTGTCAATAGCTGCCAGGGGAGAACACCAAAAACAACAGCGGCAGGAGTTTCTCCCTGCCGCTGTTGTTATGGATTGGTATAATGGGTTCGTTTTGCCAAATTATTCCCACTCGACCAAGACTAAACAATTCTGTTTATGTATTTTGCTTCTCGTTAGTCCTGATTTTTTTGACACACGATGTATCTGTATTATCCTGTGTTAAACCGCCCTTGTTATCATTTTGTTATCGACGTTGATAACAAGAATAATTTTACC
>JAZPZT010000008.1:0-7940 GCA_045544815.1 Acutalibacteraceae bacterium
GAGCCCACCGAGGAGCTGAAAAAGGAGATTCAGACCTACGTCAAGGAGCACACCGCCCCTTACAAGTATCCTCGTATTGTGGTGTTTAAGGACAGCCTGCCCAAGACGGTCAGCGGCAAGATTCAGCGCAATAAGCTGTGAGGTAACGACCTATGCTGATGAATGACAAACGCATTACCATTCTCTGCGGTCACTACGGCACGGGTAAAACCAACGTCGCCGTCAACCTCGCCTTGGCGATGGCCAAGACGAGTGAAAACGTGACGGTGGCGGATTTGGACATCGTCAACCCCTATTTCCGTACGCTGGATTCCGCCGCCGCATTTGACGAGGCGGGCATCCGCCTGATTTGTTCCCGCTTTGCCAACACCAACGTGGATCTGCCCAGTCTGCCCCCTGACCTTTACGCCATCACCGACGATAAAACCCGTCGGGTGGTGATCGACGTGGGCGGCGACGACAGCGGCGCTATGGTGTTGGGGCGATTGGCGCCCGCCATCCTCGCGGAGGGGAGTTACGAAATGTATCTGGTGGTCAACCGCTACCGCCCGCTGACCCCCGACGTCCCTTCCACCATTGAGGTGATGGGGGAGATCGAGGCGGCATCGCGGCTGAAGTTCACCGGCATCGTGAACAACTCCAATTTGGGTGCCGAAACCACCGCCGCCGATGTGTTGGCGTCTGTGGATTACGCCGCCGAGCTGGCGAAAGCGGCAGGCTTGCCGTTGGTGGCCACCACGGTGGAGCAGAGCATTTATTCCGACTTAGAGGGACAAATTCCCGATTTGTTCCCTATGACTTTGCAAAACAATAAACCCTTTTAAGGAAAAGAGGTAATTTCTATGGCAAAATTAACGTTTAAGACCGACCGTTGCAAGGGTTGTGGGCTGTGCGTGGACGCCTGTCCCAAAAACCTGCTCGTGTTGGCCGCCGACAAGATCAACAAGAAGGGTCACCACCCTGCCGAGCTGACCGACGAGGCCGCTTGCGTGGGTTGCGCCGCCTGTGCGATGATGTGTCCCGACTGCGTCATTACTGTGGAAAGATGAGGTGAGTGATATGGCAGAAAAAGTATTGATGAAGGGTAACGAGGCCATCGCCGAAGCGGCGATCTGCGCCGGTTGCCGCCACTATTTCGGTTATCCCATCACTCCCCAGACGGAGATCGCCGCCTATATGGCCAAGAAGATGCCCAAAATCGGCGGCTGCTTCTTGCAGGCCGAGAGTGAGGTTGCCGCCATCAATATGGTGTACGGCGTGTCCGCCACCGGCAAGCGTGTGATGACCACCTCCTCCAGCCCCGGAATCTCCCTGAAGGCTGAGGGCCTGTCCTATCTGGCAGGTGCCGACCTGCCTGCGCTGGTGGTGAACGTCCAGCGCGGTGGTCCCGGTCTGGGCGGCATTCAGCCCAGCCAGTCCGACTATTTCCAGGCCACCCGCGGCGGCGGTCACGGCGACTATCGTATGATCGTGTTGGCTCCCGCCTCTGTGCAGGAGATGGCCTCTCTGACTGTAAAAGGCTTTGACTTGGCAGACAAGTATCGTATGACTGCTATGATTTTGGCGGACGGCACCATGGGTCAGATGATGGAGCCGGTGTCTCTGGACTTCCCCGAGCCGGAGAAGGTGGAGAAGCCCTGGGCCACCAACGGCACCGATATGGCGCGTGAGCATAATATCGTCAATTCCCTGTTCCTGCAGCCCGACGCCTTGGAGCGCACCAACTTTGAGCGCTACGAGCGTTACGCCTATATCGAGCAGCACGAGGCGATGTGGGAGGAGTATCGGATGGAGGACGCCGAGATCTGCGTCACCGCCTTCGGTATCGCCTCCCGTGTGGCGAAGAACGCTATCAACGAGGCCCGTAAGCAGGGTATCAAGGTAGGGTTACTCCGTCCCATCACCCTGTGGCCTTTCCCCGTGGCCCCCTTCAAGGCCGCCGCAGACAAAGTGAAATCCTTTATTTCGGTGGAGCTGTCCATGGGTCAGATGATCGAGGACATCAAACTGGCCACCGAGTGCAAGAAGCCCGTCTATTTGTGTAACCGTGCCGGCGGTATCATCCCCTCGCCCGACGAGGTGCTGGCCGCTATTGTGAAAGCCAATGAGAACGGAGGTGTTCGTTAATGGCTGTTGTTTTTGAGAAACCCCATGCGCTGACCGATGCGCCGATGCACTATTGCCCCGGTTGCACCCACGGTATCATCCACCGTCTGGTGGCGGAGGTCATTGACGAGCTGGGTATCGAGGGTCGCACCATCGGTGTGGCACCTGTGGGCTGTTCCGTTATGGCCTACGACTATTTCAACTGCGATATGATCGAGGCGGCCCACGGCCGTGCCCCCGCTGTCGCCACCGGCGTCAAGCGCGCCGACCCTGACAAGCACATCGTCTTTACATACCAGGGCGACGGCGATCTGGCCTCCATCGGTATGGCGGAGACGGTGCACGCCGCCGCCCGCAACGAGAATATCACCATCATCTTTGTCAATAACGCCATTTACGGTATGACCGGTGGTCAGATGGCTCCCACCTCTCTGCCGGGTCAGGTCACCCAGACCTCTCCCTACGGTCGTGACGTCAACCACTGCGGCTATCCCATCCGCGTGTGCGAGATGTTGTCCGAGTTGGAGGGCGCTACCTATTTGGAGCGCGTCACCGTCAACAACGTGGCCAACATCCGCAAGGCGAAAAAGGCCATCAAGAAAGCCTTCCAAAACCAGATTGACGGCAAGGGATTCTCGCTGGTCGAGGTGGTCTCCACCTGCCCCACCAACTGGGGTTTGACGCCGAAGGACGCCCTCACTTGGCTGGAGGAGAATATGCTGCCCTACTACCCCTTGGGCGTGTATAAGGATAAAACGGCAGAGGAGGATGCGAAATGAGCCAGACCCAATTTTTGTTTTCCGGTTTCGGCGGTCAGGGTATCCTGTTCGCCGGTAAGTTCCTCGCCTACAAAGGCTTGATGGAGGATCGTCAGGTCAGTTGGTTGCCCTCCTACGGTCCCGAGATGCGTGGCGGTACCGCCTCCTGCAGTGTCATCCTCAGCGACGAGCCGGTGGGCTCGCCCATCGTCACCCACCCCGACGTGCTGGTGGCGATGAACTTGCCTTCGCTGGATAAATACGAGTCGGCGGTTGCCCCCGGTGGCATCATCTTTGCCGACTCCACCCTCATTGAGCGTAAGGTGGAGCGCACCGACGTCACCGTCTATTACATCCCTGCCACTAAGATGGCGGCGGACAACAATCTCGGCAATCTGGCGAATATGATCATCGTGGGCAAACTCTTGTCCGTGCTGGGCGAGTACGACCCCGAGAGTATCACCGCCACTCTGGGCAAGGTGATCTCCGCCCGCAAGGCTAATCTGCTGGATGTCAACCGCACCGCCCTGCAACTGGGCGCTGATTTCGAGTAAGGAGATGTTCTGAATGGAAATTAGCAAAACTTTGACCACCACCCCCAAGGAGAAGCCTGCCGCCGACACCTTGGGCTTCGGTAAGTATTTCACCGACCATATGTTTATGATGGATTACGCCGAGGGCAAGGGCTGGCACAACGCCCGTATCGTGCCCTTTGGGCCGATTGCACTCCATCCTGCCTCTACGGTGCTGCACTATGGCTCCGAGATTTTTGAGGGCCTCAAAGCCTACCGTCGAGCCGACGGGAAAGTGCAGCTGTTCCGACCCATCGAGAATATCCGCCGTATGAACAATTCCGCCGAGCGTATGTGCCTGCCGCCAATCCCCGAAGATATGGCATTGGAAGCGCTTACAGAGTTTGTGAAGACCGAGCAGGAGTGGACTCCCTCCGCTCCCGGCACCTCTCTGTACCTGCGCCCCTTTATGTTCGGTAACGATGAGTCCTTGGGCGTGCACGCCGTGCACAACGCTACCTACGTCATCATCGCCTCTCCCGTGGGCTCTTACTACAAAGAGGGCATCAACCCCGTCAAGATTATGATCGAGACCGAGGACGTCCGTGCCGTCCGTGGCGGTACCGGCGAGGCCAAGTGCGGCGGTAACTACGCCGCCTCCAACCGCGCCGGTAAGCGTGCGGAGGAGAAGGGCTATTCTCAGGTGCTGTGGCTGGACGGTGTCCACCGCAAGTACATTGAGGAAGTGGGCGCCATGAACGTGATGTTCAAGATTAAGGGCGAGATCGTCACCCCCGCCCTGTCCGGCTCCATCCTGCCCGGTATCACCCGCAAGTCCATCATTGAGGTGCTGAAAGGTAAGGGCTACACCGTGTCCGAGCGCCTCTTGTCCATTGGTGAGCTGACCGCCGCCATGGCGGACGGCACGCTGGAGGAGGCCTGGGGCTGCGGCACTGCCGCGGTGGTGTCGCCCATCGGCGAGCTGGCCTATAACGGCGAGAAGTATCCCGTCAACGGCGGCGAGATCGGTCCTGTGACCCAAATGCTGTACGATACCCTCACCGGTATCCAGTGGGGCAAGATCGACGACCCCTACGGCTGGACCGTACAGTTGTAATTAGTGTAAAAAGAGACCCCGTGACGCAATGTGCGCCACGGGGTCGTTTTGGTTAAGTTAGGTGCCTGATGATGTCGAAAATATAGGCGAGTTGGTTGGAACTATCTTCGCCTGAATCGAAATTACAGGTTTTCACAAATTCAGCTAATATATCCAGCGCTTTCCCTTTTTCGTTTTGGGGCTTCAAATCATCGTACATTTTTTCATATAAACGTAATGCTTGTTGATTTGTGGTTTCTCTGCACCGAACAATATCACCAATCGCTTTTGCTTTTTCTTGACCGGCGATATCACCGGGATCGGATTTTGGCATTAAAGCAAGTTGTTCCAGTGCGTTATGAATATACTCATTATCTTTGACTATTTGTTCTATTTGATTGAGAACATAATTGATTGTAAGTTTATCTTTTGGCTTTGTCGTAGTTTTTGTTGTACTTGACATGGTTGTTTCCTCCAATTCTGTATTTGGAGGGCACGCAAGGCATATAGTGTTGTCATCTATGAAGCGTGCCCTGCCGCTTTTCACAAGACCTTTTGCCCGTTTTGGGTAGGTCGCCTCATATTCGTTTCCCAGTTCGTCTACAACAATCACGTTTTTTTCGATGGGTGTCATCCCCTTTGCTGTATTCTATTGAGTTGTTTGTGAGTCCGTTTTTTGTTATGGGTGCCGTCCCCGTTCACGGTTTCAATATAGCATAGGTAGGGGAGAATTGCAAGAGGATTTTAGAATTGGTGTGTGGCAGTAACCATATAGCCTTCCCCTCGAGGTCGATTTCCCCCGATAGCGGGGGAAAATGTCACCGCAGGTGACAAAAGGGGGGCCGTCTCGCGGCGAGCGAAAAGGGGGACCGCCGAATGGCGGTGGATGAGGTGGTCGCGGAGCGCATAACAATCCCTCCGTCTGTGGCTAGCGCCACAGACACCTCCCTTTACACAAGGGAGGCACGCCGCCTGCGGCGGCTAAACGGGCGGCAGATTGCCGCCCCTACAAGGTCGGCGTGAGATTGTAGGGGCGGATATTATCCGCCCGAAATGTGGTTGAAATAGGGGAGAGTGTGTGGTACAATCAATTTAATGAATTTTAATTTTGGAGAATTAGTATGAAAATAGAAAAATGCATCAAGCCATCTTTTTCTGTCATCGGTAAAGAAGGCTCGACCTCGGATGGACAAGGCTTTATTCAACAATTATGGGAGGACGCCAATTCTCATTTTGCCGAAGTGCAGGTGTTGGCCAAGAGAGACGAAAGTGGCAATTTGGTTGGTATTTGGGGTGCCATGTCCGACCTTTCTCGCTCTTTCCGTCCGTGGGAAGACAATTTCACAAAAGGTCTGTATCTTGCCGGCGTGGAATGTGCCGACGATGCCCAAACACCTGAGGGGTGGACAAAAT
Source organism: Acutalibacteraceae bacterium (assembly GCA_045544815.1). Taxonomy (GTDB): domain Bacteria; phylum Bacillota; class Clostridia; order Oscillospirales; family Acutalibacteraceae; genus UBA5905. The sequence goes on from JAZPZT010000008.1 coordinate 5,886, forward strand.
GGATGATTCCGAGTTATGAGTACCTGTGTGTAGAGGTGGAAAGCGAGAGCACGTTTGCCGACACATTGAACTATATGACCGCAAACGGCATTCCGTTGGTCGGTGCCGTCCACGATTTTACTTGCCCGACCAGCGGGAAGAACTATATGTATTTTCCTGTAAGAAAGATTTGATGAAATTGGAATGCGGTGGAGGTAAGAAATGATTGAATTATACACTCCGACTATTGAGGATTTGTGGTTTAAGGCACAAATGATGAGCGATGAGCAGACGATGTCTTATAACTATGCCTACGGCGGTACAATCCCATTTCCCAAAGATCGTTGGGCAGAGTGGTACGATAGATGGATAACCAATCACAATGGCAAGCGCTTTTACAGATACATCAAAGAGAATGATACTTTTGTTGGTGAGGTAGCCTATCGTTTTGACGAAGCACGACAAATGAATATTGCTGATGTGATTATATATGCTCCGTATCGCGGAAAAGGATATGGTCACAAGGGGTTATTGCTTTTATGTGAAAGCGCAAAGAAAAACGGCGTTAAGGAGCTCTATGATGATATTGCCATTGACAATTCTTCTGTTGCACTGTTTTTGAAATGTGGGTTTGCAGAAGCGTTGAGAACCAGTGAGTACATTTTGGTGAAGAAAGAATTGTGAGTCTTTTTGCGTGGGCGGAATAGAGCGAAGGCTTCCCCTCGAGGGGAAGCTGGCACGGCGTCAGCCGTGACGGATGAGGTGGTCGCGGAGCGCATAACAATCCCTCCGACCTCGCCATCGCTCGGCCACCTCCCTTTACACAAGGGAGGCTTTTTGGGGCGTCGAGGACGTCGCCCCCTACGGTCACGCACCTGCCTTGTTAGGCATAGTAGGGGCGGCAATCTGCCGCCCGAAATGTGGTTGTAGGGGATAGGGTGTGATATAATAAACGAGCAAATTTGGATGAATAGGAGATGGATCAATGAAAGTGAAGGAAAAATGCAAGATTCTTTTAAGGTGGGTGGCTATTTTTCTTCTTTGCCTTGTTTTTATCTACTTGTTTGTGTTTTTTGGAGGCTGGAAATTGTTTGAAAGCGGCGATCCTATTTTGATTGAGATCGGTGTGGCGTTGGTCTTGTCATTCTTCGTGTTCGTATTTGGTGAAATTGTAACGGGTCTTGAGAAAAGGGTGAAATCGTTAGAAGAACGCCTAAACGAATTTGAGAAAAAGGAGTAAGTCAATCTCCGTTTTTTAATTTACCGACCATTCTCTTACAAAAATTCACACCGCCCCACTTGACAAAGCAGGTGGGGCGGTGGTATAATTCTTTCATCGCTTTAATACACTAAATGCGTTGACGGAGAATTTCTCATTCATCCGATCGTTTCAGAGAGCCGCCGTTGCTGGGAGGGCGGTACGATTCGAATGGGATTCTGGCTCCTGAGCAGAGCGCCCCAACCCCGATGGTAGTAGGGTGCTACGGCTTGCCCCGTTATCATGGCAGGAGGCTTGTTGGAGCCTTGCAGAGTGACCGCTTATGCGGTAATTAGGGTGGTACCACGGAAAGTATTTTTCGTCCCTAAGGCATATTGTGCCTTAGGGATTTTTTATTTTGGCGTGCCAACAGACGCCGCAGAAAAGGAGTTTTTCAGTATGAAACACATCCGCATCGCCGACACCACGCTGTGTCAGGGCAACTACACCTTTAAGGAAAAGATTGAGATCGCACGCCAGCTGGAGAAATTGGGCGTGGACGTCATCGAACTGCCTGCCATCACCGAGGTGCGCTCCGACACCCTGCTGGTGCGCACCATGGCCTCTTTTGTGAAGAGCGCCACCCTGTCTGTGGCGGCAGGTGTCACCGCCGAGAGCATCGAGCTGGCCGCCGCCGCCCTGGAGGGCGCGGCGAAACCCCAGATTCGCATTCAGTTGCCCGTCTCTCCCGTGGGGATGGAATACACCTGCCGCAAAAAGCCGGATAAAATGCTTTTGTGGATTGCTGAGGCGGTAGCCGCCGCCAAGGCGAAGGGCGCGGCGGTGGAATTCACCGCCGTGGACGCCACCCGCGCCGA
>JAZPZT010000009.1:0-12006 GCA_045544815.1 Acutalibacteraceae bacterium
TTGCTCACGCGTTACTCGCCCGTCCGCCACTAAGAACAGATCTCAATCCGCCGAAGCCTCAATCCTTCTGTTCTCCGTTCGACTTGCATGTGTTAGGCACGCCGCCAGCGTTCGTCCTGAGCCAGGATCAAACTCTCAAAATTGGTATTAACACAACCTTTCGGCTGTACTAATCAAGTTTTGAGTTTGTAACTCATGACGCTCTTTGGCGTCTTTTTTGAAAACAATTTCTTGTTTCCGGATTCTTCTCATACTGAGTAAGAATTAACGGGTATTGTGTGTGTTTTCGTTCTTGTCTTACACTGTTTAATTTTCAAGGTCCTCTCGATTTTTTGCGGTCCGAAAACCGTTCAAAACCCACTGCGTTTTTCGCAGTGTTGCTATCATACCACACCGCAATAGGTTTGTCAACACTTTTTTCAAGTTTTTTACGCTTTTTTTCAAGAAAATTTTTGCCCCTAAATGTAGTGTTTTTCACAGCGTTTTACCCACAATATTTAGAGCGCAAAAAGGGCCGTCCGCAAACCGGACGGCTCCTTTTGTACAACATTTACAAACGAATCCAAGCGCCGCTGAGAGGAGGGAGCACCAAAGTGTGTCCCACAACCTTGCCATCGCCCACGCAAACGCAGGCGCCGCTAAAGTCGGGAGGCAGGAACATCTGCCGATCTTCAGTGCTGCGGTTGACGGCGCACAGAAGCGCCTGCCCGCCCTGACGGCGGAGGAAACACACCACATCGCCCCAACCCGTATCCACGGGGATGAACGCACCCTCTGCCAACGCGGTGGCGCCGGCACGTGCCGCGCCCAAGGTGCGATACCACCGAATCAAGTCGACATCTTCTCGTCCCCAAGGATAAGTTCCTCGATTGAAGGGGTCGCGGTAGCCCTCAAGACCGGCCTCGTCACCGTAATAGATACAAGGCACCCCGGGGAGGGCAAACTGCAACAGCGTGGCCAACTGCAGGCGGCGCAAGCCGATGGCGCGCTGCTTATCATTCATCCTCTGTGCGGCCTGCCAACTGCGGCCACGGCCACAGGCAGGCTCGCCGCCCAAAACCGTGACGGCTCGCTCGGTGTCGTGAGTACCGATGTGATTCATCAGCAGGCGCAAGGTCTGAGGCGGATAATTCTCCACCACGTCCCACACGGTGCGAATGAAATCTTCCGCCTTACCGCCCAACAGGAAGCTGAGGATGGCGTCACGGAAAGGATAGTTCATCACGCTGTCCAGCTGCTTACCCAACAGGTAGCGGCGGCGATGGCCGTAGCTCTCCTTCGTAGTGGCGTCCTCCCACACCTCGCCCAGCACGATGGCGTCGGGGTCGGTGGCTTTAACACGGGCGCGCAGAGCGTCCAAGAACCCGTCGGGCAACTCGTCCGCCACATCCAAGCGCCAACCGGAAGCGCCTGCCGCAAGCCAGCGAGAAACGATGCCGTCCTCGCCGTTGATATACTGCATAAACTCAGGCGCTAACTCGTCCACCTCGGGCAAGGTGTCAAATCCCCACCAAGAGCCGTATTCATTGGGCCAGCGAGAGAAGTGATACCAACCGGCGTAGGGCGAATGCATAGAATTGTAAGCGCCCTCTCCTGCGTAGCGGCGCTCACGATTGAAATAAATGCTGTCCGCGCCCGTGTGGCTGAATACGCCGTCCAGTAACACGCGTATGCCGCGCTCTTTGGCGGCGGCGGTGAGGGCACGCAGATCCTCCTCGCTGCCCAACAAGGGGTCGATACGGGTGTAATCCGCCGTATCGTAGCGGTGGTTGGAATGGGATTCGAAAATAGGGTTGAGATAGAGGCAGGTGACACCTAAAGATTGGAGATAATCCAACTTCTGCTCAATACCTTTGAGATCGCCGCCGAAAAAGTCGTTATTCCACACACGACCCTGATCGTCGGGGCGCCACTCAGGCGCCTCGTCCCAGTTGGCGTGCAGGATACGGTCGGAGGGGATGCCCTCCTTGGCCTTTCCCGAAGCGGCGAAGCGGTCGGGAAAAATCTGGTACAGCACGCCGCCGGCCAGCCAATCGGGGGTGGTGAAGCCCGCTTCGTAGCAGGTGAGCTGCCAGCGAGGGCCGTCCACGTTAGGCGAATAGGCGGCGGTGCCGTCCACCTGACGCACCAACCAGCCGCTGCCCAAGGCTACCTCCACATGAAAAGCATACCAATAAAGCCCTGCCTCGGCAGGGGTATAGGTGACCGTCCACCACTCGTGGCTGTCGCCGCACATACCCTCCCAACGGCAGGGAAACTCCTCGGCAGGCAGACCGTCCCGCAGCACGGACAGCGCCACGGCGCTGCAACCCCAATCACGGGGCATACACACGCGCAGGGTGACGGCGGTACCTTCTGCCACCGCACCGAAAGGCGCACGATATTGTAAATCTCGGGAATTGAAAAAGGACGGCACCGAAAACACTCCTCGCATGGGCTATATAATAAAGGTATATAAATATTATAGAAATACCAAAACGATTCTTTCCTATCATACCCTAACCGCCAAATAAAATCAACAAAAAACTTGCCTTTTTGCAAAATGTAGGCTATAATGAGGGGCGAAACCTACGTTTTGTGAGGAGAGAAAGATATGAAACATAGAAAAGCCAAGCGTAAACTGACCAATAAACAGGCCACCACCATCATCATCAGCGTGCTGTGCGCCGCCGCCCTGCTGATTGGCCTGTTGGTTGTTATTGGCCCCATTTTGGGCGGCAACGCCGACCCTCACGCCGGCCACAACCACGGCAGCGATCTGGGTGACGGTCACTATGAGGGCGACGGTCACGACCACGGCCACAGCAACACCACCGGCGCCAACGCCAACGCCAAAGTGAAATATCAGATGTACAAAAACGCCGACGGCACCTATCGTCTGGCGTTCCGTGACAGCGCCGGCAAGACGGTGGCAGAGTTCAATAACATCGCCAAGCAACCTATGAAAGAGACGGTGGACGCCGATAAGGGTGTCTACTCCTTAGGTTGGGCTTCCGGCAGCGGCCCCAACGACTTCTATTGCGTCTATTACAACGAAAAGACCGGTCAGGTTTCCGAACAATTCCACGCTCCGCGCGGCACCGACGGTGGCAGAGTAGCCTACGGCAGCGAGGATCAGACCAAGGTTATCGTGCAGGATCTGTTCAGCAAAAGCGCCTATTACAAAGAGTACACGCTGAACGCCCCCAGCACCACCGCCGACAACATCATTGTGGGCGGTAAGCTGCAGAGCGATAAGAATACCGTGGTGATTTCCTACGTCGACACCGACGGTAAGACCCGTCACGCAAACTTCAAACTGTACGAATAACACAAAAAGCCTCTCCCGTCGGGAGGGGCTTTTCATTTTATCGTTGCAGAGCGGCGGTATATGTGCTAAAATGGGAGCATACATTCCACCGAAAGAGGTGCATTTTATGAAATATTGCGGTTATCATACCCACACCACCTTCTCCGACGGCAAGAGCAGTATGGAGGAGATGGTGCAAGCCGCCATCCGTCTGGGTATGCCCTGTATCGGCTTCACCGACCACAGCGACAGCCCCTATCAGGACTATTGTATGCGTGTGGCGGATTATCCTGCCTATCTGGCAGAATTGGCTCGCCTGCAGGAGAAATACGCGGGGCAAATCACCATCATGCGCGGTATTGAACTGGATTCCCACTCCGACCCTGCCATCGCACGGCAGGTGGACTATTTCCTCGGCTCGGTGCACGAATTGGTGTACGAGGACCGCTTCTACGGCATTGACCACGCCCGCGACCTCCAACTGGAGTGTATCCAGCGCGAATGCGGCGGCGACCAGCTGGTGTTTGCCCGTGATTATTTCAATGAACTTGTGGCGCACATCCAACGGACAAAGCCCACCATCGTGGGCCATTTCGACGTGCTGACCAAGTTCAGCGTCATGGATGAGGAAAACCCCGAATACCGCCGTATGGCGCTGGAGGCGCTGGAACAAGTGGTGGCGGTGACCCCCGTGGTGGAGATCAACACCGGCGCCATCAGCCGCAAATGGCGAGAGATTCCCTATCCTGCGGATTTCCTGCTCCGCGGTCTGCGTGAGATGGGCGGAAAAATCATCCTCGGCGCCGACACCCACGCCGCCGACACCATCGACTGCGCGTTTCCGTTGGCGGTGGAGATTGCCAAAAAGGCAGGATTCGACACCCTGCTGACCCTGTGGCCCGATGGGTTCCACGAGGAGAAAATATAAAGGAGGAACAGCGATAAAACGCCTATTATGCCTACTGTTAGCGGTGGCGCTGACCGTCGCCCTCACCGCCTGCGACGAGCTTGCGACCCCACGCCCCGAGGACGCCGTGCGGGGCAACCAAATCGGCGACCTCTGCCCTGCCGCTACACTGACCGAAATTGGCGCAGACGGCTACACCAATCACACCTTTGACCCCACCCAGCGAGGCGAAATCGTCGTGCTCAACTTCTGGGCCTACTGGTGTCCGCCCTGTGTGGGCGAACTGCCCCATTTTGAGCGTGTGGCGGCTCAGTACACCGACGAGGTGGATATCATTGCCGTCCACTGCGACGACGTGACCAAGGCGCAGGAGTTTATCGCCGAAAACTATGCGGAAAGCTCGATTCTCTTCGCTATGGATAAGAACAACGACGCCTTTGCCTACTATTCCGCCTGCGGCGGTGGCGGCTCCATCCCCTACACGGTGGTGCTGGACACAAACGGCATCATCCGCAAGAAATTCGTGGGCGCCATCACCTACGATAAACTGGTAGCCGCCATTGAGGAGTGCCTATAACCGAAAAAGCCGATGCAACGAGCGTTGCATCGGCTGTTTTGCATTTTATTGCTCCGTAATGGGTAAGCTGGCGATGGCGTTGAGTTCCATCCCTGCGGTATGGCCGCTGAGCAATTCGTAGTATCCTTGCGCCGCCACCATAGCGCCGTTATCGCCGCACAAGGACAAAGGCGGCGCATACAGGCCGTAACCACGTTCTTTGCAAGCGGCCTCCATACCGGCACGCAGGCCGCTGTTGGCGGACACGCCGCCTGCCAGCACGATGGTGGTAGCCCCCAAATCGGCGGCGGCCTTCATGGTGTTGCCCACCAACATCTCGGTGACGGTGTGCTGGAAAGAGGCGCACAGGTCGGCCTTATTGACCTCCTCACCCTTCTGCTCGGCGTTGTGCAGGCGGTTGATGACCGCCGTTTTCAGACCCGAGAAAGAAAAATCGTATTCACTGCCCTCCACACGGGGACGGGGCAGAGGGAATGCGTGGGGATCGCCCTCGTGAGCCAGTTTATCCAGCGCCACGCCGCCGGGATAGGGCATACCCATGGCTCGGGCGGCCTTATCGTAGCATTCGCCTGCGGCGTCGTCACGGGTGCGGCCGACAACCTCGAAATGGGTGTAATCCTCCACCTTGACGATGTGGCTGTGACCGCCCGACACCACCAAGCAAAGGAAAGGCGGCTTCAGGTCGGGGTGAGCCAGATAATTGGCGGCGATGTGGGAGCGCAGATGGTGCACGGGAATCAGCGGCTTGCCCGTAGCCAGCGCCAAGCCCTTGGCGAAGCTGACGCCCACCAGCAGAGCGCCGATGAGACCGGGGGCGTAGGTGACGGCGATGCCGTCGATGTCTGCCAGGGTCACCCCTGCGTCGGACAGCGCCTGACGCACCACGCCCGAGATGGCCTCTGCGTGGCGACGGGAGGCAATCTCCGGCACCACGCCGCCGTATTTGCGATGTTCCTCCACCTGCGAGGCGATAACGTTGGACAGCACCCGGCGGCCATCCTCGACCACCGAAGCCGCTGTCTCATCGCAGGAAGATTCAATACCGAGAATTAACATAGTAAATACCTCAACGTTCAGTGGGATAGTTTAGCCGACGATAGTCGGCGTGGCTTCCCCTTGAGGGGAAGCTGTCAGCCGCCAGGCTGACTGATGAGGTGTAGCCGACGATAGTCGGCGTTAATAAGACCTGTACAAGCCTTAAACGTTCTGCAGCCACCTCATCCACCGCCGTTCGGCGGTCCCCCTTCCCCTCGAGGGGAAGGCTTGTGTCGTCTCTGCGTAAACTCAAAAATACAGGGAATAAATCGCCGCGTCCTCGGTAGGGTGGCTGTAAAACTTAGGTCGGACACCGTCTAAGACATAGCCCTCTCCCTCGTACAGCGCTCGCGCAGGGGCATTGCCCACGCGCACCTCCAGCGTAATGCGATAGAGAGCGTGCTCTCTGCCGTAGGCGGTCAGCGCCGCCAGCAGGGCTCGTGCCACGCCGCGGCGGCGTGCCGCGGGGGCGACCGCCACGTTGGTGATGAATCCCTCGTCCACCACGTGGTGCATACCCACGTAGCCGAGGACAGACTCGCCCTCCACCGCCGCCAAAAAGACGGCAGGCGGGTTGTCCAGCTCCTCTGCCAGAGCGGCAGCAGACCAAGGCTCGGAAAAGCAGGCCTGCTCGATGGCGGCGATAGCGGCGATATGCGATTGTGCCATCGGGACGATTATCACAGCCCACACCCTCCTATCTAAGAAAAACAGGGGCAGAGTCCCCTCTGCCCCTGCGTGCTGCAAATTACATATTCTCCTCGATATAAATGACCAGCTGACCGACGGTGCGAATCTTCTCCACCATCTCATCGGGAACCTCGCCGATGTTGAACTCGTCCTCGAGAGACATCAGCATATCCACCAGATCCAAAGAATCGGCGCCCAGATCGTCCACCAGATCGGTGTCGGCGGTGATGCTGTCTGCATCCACGTCAAACTGGCTGCTGAGAATTGCTTTAATCTTTTCCAATACCATAATTTTTTCTCCCTTCGTTTCCCGATGATATACATCGGATGGCGTCATTGGATAAAAGGGACGGCAGTCCCTGCCTCTCTATATTAAAAAATCAATAGGCGTTTGTCAATGCTTTTTACAAATTTTGTAACGGCTTATTTTTTCTCCTGTGCCAGATACTCCTCCAAGCACAGGCCATTATCCATAATAGCGTGAGCGATGGCAGGGTCGCCGACGTAGCGGAAATGCCACGCCTCGTAGATAACGCCGGTGATGGATTCCTTGCCCTTGGGGAAGCGCAGAATGAAACCGTAGTCGGCACAATGCTCCATCAGCCACGCATAGGCGGCGGTGTTGGCGAAGGAGGTGGTGAGAGAGTGATCGCCGCTACCGTACAGATCCACCGCCAAACCCAAATTGTGCTCACTGTAGCCGGGGCGCTTGACCACCTCGCCCGCTTTGGTCTGCAACTGGACGGGGTCGGAATAGCGACCTGTATACTCCTTCACCTTGCGCCAATACAACTCGCCCTGCTTGGCGGCGGAACGATAGGCGGATTGGACGCCGATGTTGTACGCCTTGCCTGCCGCCAACATGGCCTCCAGATCCTCCTTCATACGGGCATCCACCGGCTGGGCGGTGACGGTGGGGGTAGGCTTCACCATCTCCAACGCCTCGTCATAGCCCGTGGGCATGGGATTCCAGTCATTGACCAGACGAAGATTCCACGGAATCTCCTCTCCGGCGGCATAGGACGCGCTCTGGACGTAGTGGCCGTCGGTCTTGAACTGCAACAGCCCGTTTTCGTCAATGTAGCGGTCGGTATATTGGGGGCTGGTGGTGCCGACGGATTGGGTGGTAGTCGTGGTGGTCACCTCCGCTTTGTTGGTAGAGACGCCCTGGGCGGTGACATAGTCCTTATGCACGTAGCCCTCGCCGCCGTCGTAGCGAATGTGATACCAGTCGCCCTCCAGAGCGATCACGTCCAGCCGATCGCCCTGAAACAGCGAGCCGATACGCTCTGCGTCGGTGGATGGGCCACTGCGCACAAACAGCGAGGAGGCGTTGACGATATACTCCTGCGGTGCGGCGGTGGTGGTTGTGGTAGCCGCCGCCGTGGTGGTTGTGGTGTTGGTGTCGCCGTCCTCGGGTGCGCCGCAGGCGGCGAGACCGACGGTCAGCACCGCCGCCATCAGCAGGGCGAGGCCTCTCTTATATATCATATCTATACGCTCCTTTGCAGGGGATGATGTCAATCTTCTTCATTATACACCTGCCACCGCGTTTGTACAAGGGCAATTTTTGGGAAAGAATAAGATAATGGGGCTGAAATGCAGGAATAGGGCGATAGCCATATTCGTGGGATGGCAACGATAATTAACTGTATGTACACAGTCGGAGCCACCCCAAGTGTCAAGGAAAAACCTTTACAATAATGTAAAAAATATATTGACAACCACTATTTTATATGCTAAAATGGCTGTTGCCGCATGTAACGGGCGCTCTTTCGGGAGCACAAGTGAGCAATCCGCCCTGCACAGCGAGTCTATAGAAAAGGCAGGTACGCCTATGTACGCTATCATTGAAACCGGCGGCAAGCAGTACAAGGTCCAGAATGGCGACACTCTGTACATTGAAAAGCTGAACGCAGCCGAAGAGGAAACCGTCACCTTCGATAAGGTGATCGCTCTGCACGACGATGCGGACCTGAAGGTCGGCGCTCCCTATGTCGAGGGCGCTTCCGTCACCGCTCATGTTGTGAAGAACGGCAAGGGTAAGAAGATCACCGTCTTCACCTACAAGCCCAAGAAGGGCAAGGCCCGCAAGCTGGGTCATCGCCAGCCCTACACTAAGGTGCAGATCGACACCATCAACGCCTAATTATGATTCGGGTCCGGTTCCATTCCGCCCATGATGCTCTCATCGGCTTCACCCTCGACGGCCACGCCGGCGCAGGAGTGAGCGGCGAAGACATCGTATGTGCGGCCGTATCCAGCGCAGCCTATATGACGGCCAACACCGTCTTAGAGATTATCGGCGCCACCGCAGACGTCACCGTCGACGACGGCTATATGTCCCTGCGGCTGACCGATAAGATCGCAGACTGTCAGGATATTCTTTCCGGCTTTCGACTTCATCTTGAGGCACTGCAAGACCAGTACCCGAATCGGGTACACCTAATGAATACGGAGGTGTAATTCCTATGTTAAGACTGAACATCCAGCTCTTCGCTCACAAGAAGGGCGTTGGCTCCACCAAGAACGGCCGTGACTCCGAGTCCAAGCGCTTGGGCGTTAAGCGTGCCGACGGTCAGTTCGTTCTGGCCGGCAACATCCTGGTGCGTCAGCGTGGTACCCACATCCATCCCGGTAACAACGTGGGCATCGGCTCTGATGACACCCTGTTCGCTAAGGCTGACGGTATCGTCCGCTTCGAGCGTTGGGGTAAGGATCGTAAGCGCGTCAGCGTTTACCCCACTGAGCAGTAATGGCTAAGAAAAATCGCACCTGCTATGCAGGTGGGATTTTTTTGTGGTTGCCAATCATCGCGCAAAGTTTTTATTGCCAAGCGCAGTAAAACACGATATAATAAATGTGTATGCGCTTATACTATTGGTTAAGAAAGGGGGATTTCCCCAATGTTTGTGGATAAAGCAATCATCAAAGTGCGCGCCGGCAACGGCGGCAACGGTGCCGTGGCCTTCCACCGCGAGAAATTCGTGGCGGCAGGCGGTCCCGACGGCGGCGACGGCGGCCGCGGCGGCAACATCATCTTCCGTGTGGACGACGGTATGAATACGCTGGCGGATTTTCGCTATCAGCGCAAATACACCGCCGGCAACGGTGAAAACGGCCAGACCTGCCGCAAAAACGGCAAATACGGTCAGGATTGCGTCATCCGTGTGCCCCGTGGCACCCTGATTTACGACAACGAGACCGGCCGCCTGATGGCGGATATGTCCGACGACGCGGATTTCGTGGCGGCCAAGGGCGGTCGCGGCGGTTGGGGTAACAACCACTTTGCCACCGCCACCCGTCAGGTGCCCCGTTTTGCAAAGCCCGGCAACCCCGGTGAGGAATACGAACTGCGTCTGGAGCTGAAACTGCTGGCAGACGTGGGTCTGGTGGGTTTCCCCAACGTGGGCAAGTCCACCCTCATCTCGGTGGTCAGCGAGGCGAAACCCCAGATTGCCAACTATCACTTCACCACCATCACCCCCGTGCTGGGCGTGGTGCGCCCCACCGCCGGTATGTCCTACGTGATGGCGGATATCCCCGGCGTCATTGAGGGTGCGTCCGAGGGTGTCGGTCTGGGACACGATTTCCTGCGGCACGTAGAGAGATGCCGCCTGCTGGTACACGTGGTGGACGTGGCAGGAAGCGAGGGCCGTGACCCCATCGCCGACTTTGACACCATCAACGATGAACTGCAGAAATTTAACGCCGAATTGGCCTCCCGTCCCATGATTGTGGCAGGCAACAAGTGCGATTTGGCCACCGACGAGCAACTGGAGACCTTTGCCGCCGAGATGGAAAAACGCGGCTACGAATATTTCCCGCTGATGGCGCCCATCGCCCACGGCACCCAGGAATTGGCGCTGCGCTGTGGCGCTCTGCTCAGCCAGTTGCCGCCCATCCGCCGCTATGAGGCAGAGGCGCCCGTGCTGCCCACCGCCGAGGACCTGAAGGACCATTCGGTGCAGATTACCTGCCGCGACGGCGTGTATGTCGTAGAGGCCGATTGGCTGCTGCGCGTGCTGCGTGGCGTCAACTTCGACGACCCCGACGGACTGCTGTATTTCGAGCGCCTGCTGGACGGTGCCGGCGTCATTGACGCTCTGCGGGAGGCCGGTTGCAGCGAGGGCGACACCGTCAGCCTTTACGATTTTGAATTCGATTTCATCGACTGATCCGTTTGGGTTACAGGAGGTATAAAGGTGGAAAGATTATACCCGCAAGACATCGATCTGCACACCCTCAGCCCCTTGGCGCTGGCCTTTGTGGGGGACGGCGTGTACAGCCTGATGGTGCGTGAGCGCCTGCTGAGTCAGGCCAACCGCCCTGTCAACGACCTGCACAAACTGGCGGTGAAGGCGGTGCGTGCCGAAGCCCAGTCAGCGGCTATGGAAAAACTGCTCCCTCTCCTCACCGAGGAGGAAGAGGCGGTGTATAAGCGTGGGCGCAACGCCCACCCCGCCCGCACCGGCGCGGACTATCACCGCGCCACCGGCTTTGAATGCCTCTTTGGTTATCTGTATCTGGCGGGCCGTATCGACCGTGTGCGTGAACTGTTCGCCCTGTGCGTGGAGGAATGACTATGCTCAAAAAGATTAACTGGAAATCCCTGCTGACCGACCTGCTGCTGATCTTTGTCGGCAGCGTGTGCTATGCTGTGGCCATCAGTATGTTCAGTGACCCCAACGATATCGCCCCCGGCGGTCTAACCGGCGTGGCTATCCTGCTGAACTATCTGTTTGAGTGGATCCCCGTTGGTGTGGCCACCATCGTGATGAACGTGCCTCTGCTCATCGTCTCTTGGTTCGTGCTGAGCAAATATATGGTGGTGCGCACCCTGTGTGGTATCCTGCTGTCCAGCGTGCTCACCGACCTGCTGTCCCCCTACGTGGGCGGTTTGTTTTTGGTCAGCGATGGCCGCAATCCGCTGCTGGTGTGCATCTTCGGCGGTGCTCTGCTGGGTCTGGGTGTGGGTCTGATTATGCGCCGTGGCGGTACCACCGGCGGTAGCGAGGTCATCTCCCGCCTGTTAGAAAAGAAATATCCCCATATGTCGGTGGGCACTCTGATTCTGTCGGTGGACGCGGTGGTCATCACCCTCTCCGCCGTGGTGTACGGCCGTGTGGAGCAGGCGCTGTATGCGGTGGTATTCGTCTTTGTGGGCTCGCAGATCATCGACCGTGTGGTGTATGGCGGTCGCTCCGGCAAGATGGTGATGATCATGTCCAAAAAGCAGCCGGAAATCACCCAGGCCATTATGACCAAGGTAAACCGCGGCGTCACCCTGCTGAAAGCCCAGGGCGGTTATTCCGGCCAGGATCAAAACACCATGCTGGTGGCGGTGCGCAAGGACGAGGTGTTCCGTCTGCGCAAGACGGTGTTTGATATCGACCCCGATGCCTTTTTGATGATGCTCACCACCGACGAGGTGCGTGGCCTCGGCTTTATGAACCCTCACGAGGAATAAGGTAAATAAGAAAACTCCCGCGTTCATACGAACGCGGG
>JAZPZT010000010.1:0-1634 GCA_045544815.1 Acutalibacteraceae bacterium
ACCTCTACGTCGTGACCGCAGGAGACGGCGTGCCAATGGTTATCGGCGTCGTGACTCCACTCGGAGGCGTAGGTATGCTCGTGGTCGTAGTTCCAGCCACAGCCGTCGCAAACGCTATCGTTATTGGCGTTGGCGTGGGGGGCTTCGTCCTTTTTGACGGCGTGGTTGCAGGTAGCCGCGTACCAATGGTTGGTGGCGTCATGGGTCCATTCCTCGGCAAAGGTATGCTCGTGGTCGTAATCCCAGGCGCAGCCATCACAGATACCGTCCTTGTCCTCGTCGGCATGGGTAGCCACGTTGGCTTGCATTTCATGGCCGCAGGTAGCAGCGTACCAGTGATGGTTCTCATCGTGTGACCACTCGGTCGCAAAGGTGTGCTTGTGGGGAGGCTCGGTGGGATCCTCGGTGTCGCCGCCTTGGCAGGCGGTGAGAAGCCCCGTCAGGAGCAATCCAGACACAAGCAAAATCAGTAACTTTTTCATGTTAATCTCCATTCCGCCGCTTTGCGGCGGCGCAAATACATTCTGAAAGTTGAGTTTACTTCTCAACGTAATATCCGCAGGCAAAGAGCCATTGGTCATCCTCTGTTGCAAATACGCTGATGGTGTCGTTGGTTTCAACAAAGCCCTGTCCGTCACGGAACAAGAGCTGGCTGATGCTGTATTTCTGCAGGAAGTCCTTCAGCTCGGCGGTCACGGGATAGCAGCCGTCTGTGTTACAGTAATCCGCATAACCCGGGGAGCCAATGCTTTCCTCGGGGCACGGCGTACATTGGGCGGTACAATTTTCACATCCCTCGACACAGGCGCCGGGACAAGCACCGGACGTCCAGCAGGGGCAACCGCTTGCGCAGAAATAGCCCATATCCATGGATTGACCCGTGGACATCATGGCACCCCAGCCTTCAATAAACAGCTTATAGTTTTCGGTCCCGTTGGAAACCGTCAGGGCTTTATTACCATGGTATTCCAGGGTCGTGAAGGCATCGTCGAAGAAGCGGCAGGGCTGAGACACCTTGGCAAAGAGGATGGGACCCGTGGGCTGACCCGTAGTCGCATCCACGAGATGATAGTAGCCATCCTCGGGATTGAGGGCGTACAGATCGCCGTCAAAGACGTTGCGTCCGCCAACGCTGACCTCGGCACCCACGAAGGTATACTCTGCGTCATCATATTCAGGCGCATGCCGGAATTCCTCGGTGGGGATCATAAGCTTGGAGGGCACGCGGTTCCAGGAAAAGCCGCCGTTGAACTGCACCACGAAGGTGACGGTGACGGGATACTGTCCGTCCTTGGCGTCACACTTGACGCCGAAGGTAAAGGCGTTGCCGATCTCCTCGTCTGCCACCTTGACCTCATGCTTGAAGTTTTTGGTATAATGAGAGGCGGCGCCGCCCTCATTTTGCTCATAGGCATACCATTTGGCGGCAAAGGTTCCCGTATACACGTCCAGCCTGGGATTGATATCGTTGGCTGTCACATCCACCCAAGATTCCACGGAATACTGTCCGTTTTCTCTGGGAACGAACTCATAAAGCACCACGTGATTGGGGCTGTTCAGCGTCACCTGATAGACACCCGGGTTTGCCAGGTCGATGCAACGGTAGAGGTCGTCGCCGTCGCCGCGAGTTTTGG
>JAZPZT010000011.1:0-3157 GCA_045544815.1 Acutalibacteraceae bacterium
CTGCAGGTGGCCTCGGTGGGCTATCTCGTCCTCCCTGCGTGGCTGAATAACGCCATTTTCTGCGGTTTTCCGCTGGATTGGCTGTTCTACCTGCCCTCTCAGGTGATGTTGGCCATCTGCGGCAAGCAAAACCGCCGCTAACGTTTTTACGATTTCATCGAAAGGAGCGGATACCGTGAAAAAGTGCATACCGTGGCTGGCGGCGCTGTGTCTGCTCTTGGGCGGTTGCGGCGCACCGCCTGCCGCCCCTGCGGAAAAGCCGGCGGCGTTCACCCCCGTCAGTTATTACGAGCCCTATTACGCCCACGCCGATTTGGACGGCCTGCAGGCGGACGTGATCTACTCCTCCGACGCCTACACCCGATTGGGGCGGCTGAATAACCGCTACCTTGACTGGGCGCAGGGCGTGTACAATACCCTCGGCGTGGCAAAATTGGAGTTGACCCAACTGGCCGTACCCGACCTGCGCTTCGTGCAGGCGACTTTTTCCACCGCCGCAGGGGAGGGCGTGGAAACCTTTACGCTGTATGAAAACAATTTCGTGCTGGCGGAGCACCCCATCGACGGGGTGCGGCGGTGTGTCGCCGCACCCGGCACCTACGAGGCGGTGCTGGCCTATCTGGACGGCGTAGCCGACGAGCAGAGCCGCTATTTCTCGTTATCGGACGAGCACACCGACGAGGACGGCTATCACGAAGCGTCCTATACCTTGTATAACGAAAAAGGTAAGGCGGTGGTGCGGGGAAAGACCGCCGCCGACACCGCCACGGTGGAGCTGGTGGGGGAGGGGTTGGTGCGTGTCACCGCCGCCGACGGCACCCGTCTCTATGCGCCCCACGCCGGCAAGCAGTCGGTGCTGTCCTGTGGCGCTACCGCCCTGTGGGAGGATCGCTTGGCGGTCACCGACACCGACGGCGTGGCGATTTACACCCTCTTCGGCACGCAGCCGCTGTGCCGCATTTACGTGGCGGCAGGCGCTACGGTGCAGGGATTGGACTTCTCCGCCGAGGGCGAGAGCCTGCATATCTTGGTGCGCAACGCCGAGGGAAGTCTTTACGACCGCACCATAGCGGTGCAGGAGGAAATCGACGGCTCGGTCTGCCGCATTTTGGGCGATTGGCGCTCGACCCTCACCCCTGCGACAGAGAAAGAGGAGCAAATCACCGCCTACAACATTCTCAAGAAATTGCGGCATAAGGAGAAGGAGTTGGGCTACTATTTCAGCGGTATCCTGACGGGTCACCTCTCGGTGAGGGGCAAGGACCATTTCCTCTGCGAAATCGGCCATTGGACCACCGCGGAGGACGGCGGTGTGGCGCAGTACGAGGTATTGGGTTACCTGCTGGTGCCTGCCGACCTGTCGGTGGGCTACGCCGTGGAGATGGAAGAGGACGAACTGCGCTGGGATACCAAAGACAATTGGTTTAAGAAATAAAAAAGAGCCTCCCGATTTGGGAGGCTCTTTTTTTATGGGTTATTCACCCTTCTTGCAGGTCTTAATCTCCTTGCCGCTGACGGTGAGGGTGACGGTGTCGCCCTCGCCTAGCAGGAGCATTTCCTCGTGGTCGGCGGCCTTGGCACGATAGAGGTTGCCGTCGGCGTCCGCCAGATAGAGATAGGTGTTGCCGTCGATGACGACGTGGTGGATCTGCGCAATGGCAAAGGAGACGGTGGTCTCCACGGCGTCGTGGTCGGGCGTTGCATCGTCGCCGATGAGGTCCTTATAGTTGCTCAGGCAACCCTCCAGCGTGGCGGCAGTGGCCACCAGATTGTATTGCTCGACGTTGACGGCGGCGTACAACTTCACCAGACCGCCGCTGTCTTTCAGCACCATAATATAGGTGGGCTCTCCCTCCACGTTAATGAGGGAGGGGAAGGAGGCGGCGTACCGCTTCTCCTGCACCTCGCCCTCGGCGGCGTGCATGGCAGATTTTTCATCTGCACCGGCGACGGGGTAGAAGCGGCTCTCGCCGGTACGCTCGTTGGCCAGCAGGAAGCCGATGTTGGAGGAGTCGCCGTTCACCGAGGTGATACCGGTGTAAATCCAGATATCGCCGTCCTTCGCCACATAGCCGAAGTCGGTGGACTCGATTTCATAGCCTTCTTCATCCACCTGGGTGTAGGAGGTCACCTGCTTACAGCCCTTCTTGGCAAAGAGGCTGTTGATATAACCGTTTTGATACAGGCCGTGCCAGTTGTACTGGTCGCAGATGAGATAGCCGTCGAATACCACGTCCACCCAACGGGGAACGTCCGCCACATCGTAGCGCACGCATGCGCCGCTGACGGGGTCCATCACCACGCAACCGCTCACCGTCTTACCACCGAAGAGGAAGATGGATTTTTCAATCACCGAGGCCACGTAGTAGGGTTTACCGTCCTCATCAATCTCGAAGTGGAGATTCTCCAGCATTAGGGTGGGGAATTGGCTCCACATACGCCGTGCGGCGTCCTGACCAAAGTAGGCGGAGGGGATGTATTTCATGCCTTCGCACTCCACAAAGGAGGCGGACATGGACACAGGGTCCACCGTCACGTATCCCGTGGCGCCCACTTGGTTGTTGTTGGCCCATTTGAAGAAGCCGGCGTACTCCAGAGGAGCCACCTTGATGGGCTTACCCTGATAGTCAATTTGGGTATAGGCGTCCGCCACGTCGTACTGGCTTACCACGTGGGAGAGGGAGCCGATTTCACGGTCGCCCAACATCTGCGCCGAGGCGGTATCCATCAGAGCGATACTGTCGGTGCCCACCGATTCCGATAGGTCGGTGGCAAAGTCGGAGTCGGTGACGGTGAGGATGTCGGCGTAGCTTTTGGCGTTGAACATCTCGCTGCCGATGAGGGCGCTCAAGCCCAGCACCACCAGCACCGCCACGGGGATGAGGTACAGTTTATAGTTGAGATTCAGGTGAATACGCTTTTGCTTACCCTTGTCGGAGACGATGGAAACGATCGGCTCGTCGTGATTGCGGAAAATCTGGCTCACCACGAGGAAAATCAAGGTGAGCACCGCCGCCATCACCCACAGGCCGGGATTTTGCACGTTGATGGCAGGGCAACAAAAGTAGAGATAGCCGGCGGCTACCAGCGCCACTGCCAAACCACCCATCAGATAGGGAAAACCTTTCCAATTTTTCATAAAAACAACTCCTTTTAG
>JAZPZT010000012.1:0-2365 GCA_045544815.1 Acutalibacteraceae bacterium
GCGCTTGAGTTGCTTTTTCATTACGATCTTCCTTTCTCTGAATTGTTATAATACGAAAAGACAATTTCCTCCTGACGGAAGAATTTATCTTCAGTATCCGGGAGTACCACACGTGTGGGGATCGGCTCCGGAAGCCGGATACAGAAGGTGACCTTCCCATCGGCTGCCACCTCACGCCGGACGTGTATCAAACCACGCGGCGTAGCAATACTGCCGCTTATGTTCCCCAGAAAGGCATCATGCGGAGCAATCACTACCGACGCAAAGCCCGGGGTATCGGGACGAATTCCCAGCACCACGTGTACCAGCTCATACAGCGGCACAGCCGACCAACCATGGCACTCGCTCCGCTGATTGACAAAATCCTCCGGCCAGGTGGTTACATGCTGTTCCAGCAGGCGACGCCATGGCGCCCACTTTTCCGGGAACTCGTCATAGACGCCTGCCAGCTCCAACGCCCGGAATAGGAAAAACTGCATGGAGTAGGAGCATTTCAGCAGATTGCTATCCTGCATACACGCACGCATTAATCGTTTGGCTTCGTCCCCTTCGGCACAACCGCTGAGCACCGCCCACACCTGTGCGTGCTGACTGAATACCGCTTCGTTTTTATGCGTGCGGTAATAGCCGCGCACCGGATCGCGGATCAACCGTCTGGCACGGTCTGTCAACTGCCGGTATTGCAGCAGATACTGTTTGCACTGCGCATCCATACCGGCAGCGCGAAACAGCTCGACGGCCCGCCGTAAAGCATAGGCATACACCAGACTGTAGATATACAGTCGATCATCCTCTCCGGTAAGCGGACAACCGTGATTACCGCGCCAGGCATCGACCCAATCCACAAAATTCCAGTAACCGACATCACCGACCAAGCCATCCGACGGATCGATACGGGAACCGAAATAATCCAGTATCCGCGTAATAGTGGGCAAATACTGCCGTACCAGTGCCATGTCGCGGAAATACTGAAAATGATCGCTCACCAGATCCACAAAGTACAGTGCAAACACCGGAATTAGCTGATCAAATGCGGCAGGTGCGTTACCTGCAATCAGTCCGTCGGGGCGCAAGGTACTGTGAAAATCGTACAGCGCCCGTCTTATCAATCGGTCGTCTGCCGATAGCGGATAGCTTAGCTGTGCCTGAATGAGCGTGTCCATGGTATACTGCATCTGCTCGTAATAGGGGCAGTCAATATACGTATCCAGCATACAACGCTCAAGCGTCCGCACACTTACGTCCCATAGCTGCTGCACCGTCGGATCGGCAGCATTCAATCCACCGGCTTTTTCCAGCGGATATCCGGTCAGACGAAACGACAATCCGGTCAGTGCAATCGGTGCGTCACCAGTTTGCACCTTCAACCGAAGATACCGGAACACGCGGAACTCGAACGGCTCATATACCTGTGCGCCCTGTCCGGCATAATAGGTATCTTCTTCTCCGAAAATATCGCCGTTGGCATCATCCCGCACCCGCTTGACCGGCAATCCGTCATGGCCGGGGAACTGATAGCATTCTCCGTAGCACAGCGTTATACGTCCTCCGACGGCCGGCGTTTCCAGCGACAAGCGTACGTAGGCGTTGACCAGCTCACCCATATCCACGTCTACAAATGCTGTGGTATGCGGCGAAACGGTAACCGTCCCTTTCAGCAACGGACGAAGATCCGCACCGCCACCCGATTTAGAACAACCAACCGGCTGTATCGGGCGCTCGTACAACAGGGGGATATCCCGTCTCTTTAGCTGCCATTCGTACAGCACCCCGCCCAGCCGAGCGTTATCCGGCGGTGCCACCACCACACAGGGGGAGAAGTCATCTTCCGGCGCTTCCGGATCACACCAATACGGCAATGCTGCCGCACCGTCTATCTCCTCCATATCACCCGCATATTTGCTTTGCTTTGCCTCCACAAACCGGCGGCTGACATTCTCACAGCACAGCCACTCGGCATTGGTGTTCATCTGTGGAAAAACGGTACACTCTAGCCAGAAACCGCCGCGTGAGCCATTAACCAGCGAAATGGGACCGGTGTGAAAACTCATTGCGCCCCTGTAGTCGTTTGGGTAATGCAGCACCTCAGCAGCCACGGTATTTCTGCCCGGATGCAGGTGTGCGGTCACATCCAGCACATCGTAGTATTTACGGTATCTGTCGCCTTTTTGAGGACCGGTAGCAATGTAGGTTCCGTTAATGTAAAGCCGGTATCGACTGTCTGCTGATACACAGATCTCTGTTTTTTCTACGTTGTTGATCGTAAAGCCCTTACGGAAATAAAGGGCCTCTTTACAAACTCTTGGCTCTTTACTTTTCCATATCCATTGTGCCGAAAATGGCATACGACTAACACCTCATTTAT
>JAZPZT010000013.1:0-6380 GCA_045544815.1 Acutalibacteraceae bacterium
AACGATTCGATTGTGGTGGGATTAGCCCACGGTCACCTGAGTCCAGTCAGCCAGAGCGGCGTTAACCGCATCGGCGATGGCGGAGAACTCAGCCTCGGTCATGCCGGCGGAGCGCTCGGTGATGGTGTGAGCATCCACGCCGGAGAAGAAGCAAGCCCAGGTCAGAGAACCCAGGAAGTCACCGTACTTCTCGTTCAGGTGGTAACCGTCGGAACCGCCGGTGGAAGCATCGGGCATGTTGAAGATGTCGCCCAGCAGAGCACGGCCGTTCTGAACAGCGGTGCCGCAGGGGATGATGCCGGTGATGTCCTCGTTGGTGGCGACGTACTGCTGAGTAGCGTCGATGATGTTGTTGTACATGGTCATCTGGTCATAGTTGTGATAGGTGTAAGACCACAGATCGCAACCCTCGGAGTAAGCCCAAATCTGATGGAACTTGATGTCCACGTTGGCGTTCAGAGCGTTCTCCTGGATCCAGTCGATCATCAGGGGCAGGTAGTCATACTCCACGCGACCGGCACCGAAACCGCTGGTGGGCTTGTCACCGCCGACATAGTCGGGGGAGACCTGCAGGGTCACATAGTCCCAATCCTCGTCACGCAGCACGTCGATGGCATAGGGGTTGGACTTGGTCACCCAAGAGCCGGACTCGTTCTTGCCATAGCGCTCGTGGCCGTTGGTGTTGGTGGAGATGTACTCCCAGTGACGGGACAGCTGGCAGCCGGGATAGTACAGATAGCCGATGGTGATGTCCTCATAGCCGGCCTGCTCCAGCATCTGATACAGGTAGGTACCCATAACGTCAACGGAGAAGGAGTGACCGATGGACAGAACCTTGATGGACTTCTCGGTGTCATAGCTGGCGCACTTGGTCACCTTATAGGGGTTCTCGATGGCAGCGTTGACAGAAGCGTTGATGTCATCGCGGAAGGAAGAAACCTCACCCGGCTGATAAGCCAGATAGGAGACGTCGTCGCCGGACAGGTAAGCATACCAGGTCAGGGCAGCGATGTAGTCACCGATCTTGGCGCTCAGGTGGTAGCCGTCGCTCTCGCACAGGGAGGAAGCAGCAACCTTAGAGGAGGTACGCATATTCTGGATGGAAGTACCGGAGGGGATGATGCCGTCGATCAGGTTATGAGAGGCAACCTTCTCGTTCACGGTGTCCAGAATCATACGATACATGGTCATCTGGTTGCTGCCGTAGTTGGCATAGCCGGAGTTCTGGTTGACCTCGTCGTAAGCCCAGGTCATGTGCCACAGAATCTTGGCGTTGGGATTGGACTTGTTGTCGTTGATCCAGTTCAGGCAGTTGTCCAGATTGCCGTAGTCGCCAATCTTACCGGAGGAGCCGGAAACCTGCTGGATGGTGATGTAATCCCACTCCTCTTCGGCCATAGCGTAGTCCAGAGTCTGGTTGTAGGTGGTTCTCCAACCGTTGGTGTCGGCGCTACGATAGTAGTAGGTGTAGTCGGCAGAGCTGTTACTCATGTTGTTCCAGTGGGTATCCAGAGAGCAACCGCCGATGTACATGTTACCCAGGATGATCTCCTCGTAACCGGCAGACTCCAGAACCTCGTACAGGTGGTTATTGATGGCATCCTGAGAGAAGGAGTTACCGATAGCCAGCAGCTTGATGGAGGCCTTGGGGTTAGCGGCGTGGTTGTAGTTCTCGGACTTGGTGGAACCATACTGAACGATCTCGTTGCCGTCGGCATCCTCATATACGAAGTAGGGACGAGCGAAGATGTTGGTGTCCAGGTTGGCATCGGGGATACCCACGATACGCACAGCGAAAGCGAAGCTGTCGGCGTTGACCTCGCACAGGTACTTAGCCTCGATGTCGATGGTCTTCTTGCCGTCCACATTGGCCAGGGTCATATCGCCCTTACCGATGGTCATGTTGTTGGTGATGACGGCGCCGGCCTTAACCAGGGTGTACAGATCGTCGCGATCCTTGTACAGCTTCACCTTAGCGGAGCCGTTGATGTAGGCGTTGGTGTCCTCAATCTGAGCACCGCTGCCGTTGATCTGGAAGCGGAAAGCCAGACCATTGATGTTTTCAGAAATACTGTTCTGACCGCCGGTGATGATGTTGTTGGGGATGGGATCCTCGCCGCCCACCTTCTCAATGGAGACGTTATCGATCCAGATCTCATCGCCGTTGCCGTTCAGACCGGAGCCGACGAAGCCCAGGGTAGCGGTGGTGTTGTTGCCGGAGTAGAAGCGATACTCGACTTCCTTCCACTCGGTGCCGTTCTGGGTGGTGTTGTAGTAAATACCCCACAGCTTGGCGTTGTTATCGCCGGCGGCGATGGCCAGGTCGTCAGTGACCTTGATGTTGACACCCTGAGAAACAGCCTTGACGGCAAAGCGGAGGATGTACTCACGCTCAGCCTGGAGTTTGAAGGACTGGTTGCCCAGGCCGCCCCAGCCGCCGTTACCCTTAACCACCATACCGTAGTCGCCTTCATAGGCGGCTTCCTTGCTGGCAGTGGTATTCTGGTAGATGTTCCAACCGGTGGTAGTACCCACCTCGAGGTCACCGTTAACGATGTAACCATCATTGGAGGGGGACTTGATCTCAGTCAGCATCACGTCGTCAATGTAGAAATCGGGGGTGGAGGAGCCGTTGTAACCGGACAGGTTAAACAGCACGGCGCTGTCGTCGGTGGCCAGGAACTCGAACTCGATCTTGGTCCACTCGCCGGCATTGTTGGGCCAGTAGGCCTTGTAATTGGTGCCGGAGCTGGTACCGGCCAGCTTGTAGTTGAAGCCGGTGCCGTCGGTGCTGTTGATGTAGTACCAGAAGGAGAACTTGTAGGCCTGGCCGTTGGTCACGGTCATGGTTTGGTTGGCGATGCCGGCCCAGTTGTTACCCTTGCAGTGCAGACCGTAGGTGCCGTTCATGGCGGCGTCCTCAGTCACGGTGGTGCCGTTGTACACGGACCAGTGGGTGGTGGCACCCAGCTCAAAGTCGCCGTTCTTCACCAGGTTGTTCTCGATGACGTCGCCGCCTTCCGGCTCCACAACCTTGACAATCTTCAGATCATCCACCCAGTAGTTCTGAGCGGCGCTGCTCTGGAACTTGAAGTAGATGGAGCCATTTTTGCAGTAACGGCCGGCGTCGGTGGTGACGGTATACTCCTTCCACTCGGTGGTGGGGGAGATGCCGATACCGTAGTAGTTGTTGTCGTACCAAGCGGTATCCTGGAACGTCAGGTTACAAGTCTGGGTGCCGCTGGCCTTCATTTTGAAGGAGACGATGTAATTCACATTGGTCTCGATGGGGGAGACGGTGATGGTGGTGGCGCCCCAGGCAGAGGCACACTCCCAATACAGGCAGTTGCTGCCGTCGGGACCCTCAGCCACGACGCTACCGGCGTTGAAACCGAGCTCGCCGTCGTTCCAATCCTTCTCCAGAATGGGGGTGGAAGTGGTCTCGCCGCCTTCGGGCTCCTCAACCTCAGCCTTCTTGACGATCTTGATGTTGTCGAAGTACACGGTGGTGTTGGTCCAGGTGCACTTCACACCGGCGTACACCTTGGTGTTGCTGCCGGAATTGAACTCGAAAGAGTAGGTCTTCCACTCGGTGGCGCTGGTGTCGCTGAAAGCGTCGGAATTAGCGACCATGGTGCCGAACCAGGTGTTGGTACCGATCAGAGCCTGAACAGGCCAACCGGCGTTGGTAGCCAGAGTGTCGAAGCTCATCACGTAATCGGTGTTGGCCTCCAGAGTGATGGCGGTCTTATCCACCGTGAAGGGGTACTTATTGTTGGTGATGGTGTGCTTCATAGCGTAGCTGCCGCCATTGGGGTTGGCAATGGGGGGAGTCGCTACTTCCACAGGGGCGTTGGTGGCATCGCCGGACGCCCAGGTGCCCAGGCCGCTCTCAAAGTCGGCGCTGTACACGACATCCTCAGCCGCAGAAACGCTCATCATAGCGCTCAAGGGCAGAACGGTGCACAGCATCAGAGCAGAAGCGATCACGGCAATGATTTTGCGCATTTTCATAACTTGTTTTCCTCCTAAAATCAATGTTTAGAATTGCTTAATAGCGGAGAGTGGAGCGGCTTCCGTAAAGCCGCCCGTTCCGATGAGAGTGTTCTCTCATCTAAGGTGACAAACCGAAGCGCAGGGGATACGACTATCTCCCCAAGCGGCCGGATGCAGCGCCGAGAGAACATTCTCCTACTATCTCTCTTATTATAAAAGAAAACATACAAAAACGCAAGAAAAATCACCCAAAAACGACTGGTCATATTGCCTAACATTTGCCGTAAAAGTTTGTGAGAAAAGACAAAAGATATGTCCGTTTCTATGAGTGCTTTTTATTCCTCGGGCGGTTTTGTGCAAAAAAAGCCGCCCGTGGCTATTGGCCACGGGCGGCAAGAAAAACAACTTTACGCAGGGTTTATTTATGGGTGGACTCGGTAATGGCGTAGGGCTTGTTCATGGCGTTATTGACCGCCTCAGCGATCGCCTCGAACTCCTCAGCGCTCAGATCGCCGGTGTAGCCGTTCATCACGTTGGCGTCATCACCGGAGTAATGGCAGTACCAGGTCAGAGCAGCGGTGTAATCACCGTAGGTGCTGTTCAGGTGATAGCCGTCGGAGCCGCCCTGGGTGGCATCGGGCTCGTTGAAGTTATCGCCGATGAAGGAGGTACGACCGTTCTGGATAGAGGTGGCGCAGGGGATGATGCTGTTGATGGCGGTGTGGGGGACGACCTTCTCCTTGGTCTGGGTGATGATGTTGTTATACATGGTCAGCTGGTTGTAGTTGTGGTAGGTGTAGCTCCACAGGTCACAGCCCTCGCTGAAGGCCCAGATCATGTGATAGTCGGTCTTGACCGCCTTGTTCTTGGCGTTGGCCACGATCCAGTCGGTGATGGGGGTGATGCACTCGTACTCGGTCTTATTCACGTCGACCTTGCCGCCGTTATTTTCCAGAGTGACCTGGCTCAAGGTCTGACCGCCGATATAGTCGGGGGAGGACTGGATGTTGACGTAATCCCACTCCTCGTCCTGCAGAGCGGACAGAGCGGTGACGTTGTACTGCTTTTCCCAAGTGCCGTTGGAGTTCTTGCCGTACTCGTAGTCGGCGCGGTTGTTTTCGATGTTATACAGGTGCTTGGGCATGGGACAGCCGCCGATGTACAGATAGCCGATGATGACCTCGTCGTAGCCACCCTCTTTGAACATGTTCCACAGATACTTATCCATAACGTCCTTGGAAAAGGAGTGACCGATGGAGAGGATCTTAATGGAAGCCTTGGGGTTGGCGGCCTTGTCGTAGTTGTTAGAGCGGATGTCGCCGTAGACGGTGACCTCGACGCCGTTCTCCAGATACACGTAGTAGGGACGGGCATAGATCTCGGTGCCGGTCTTGGCGGCGGGGATGTCGATGATACGCACCGCAAAGGACACGGACTCGGAGGTCAGGCCGGCCAGATACTTACCCTTGATGTCAATGACGTTGGTGCCGTTGACGTCGTCTAAAGTGAAGTCGGTGGTGCCCACCGCCTGTCTGTTGGTCATAACGGCGCCCATACGTACCAGGTCGTACTGGGTCTCGTCCAGAGTGATCTTACCGCTGTTCTCAACGTACTCGTTGGTGCTGGTCTTCTGACCGCCGGCGGCATCGATCATAAAGCGGAAAGCCAAGCCGATGCCGTCGTTGTTTTCCTTGATGCTGCTACCGCCGTAGCTGATCAGCTCTTCGGGATAGATCTCGCCGCCCACGCGACCGACCGTGACGTTATCCACGTAGATGTTGGCCGCCGTGCCGGTGCCGTCACCGCACAGGTTGATGATACCGGTGGTGGCGGTGGGGGTGAAGGTGAAGGTGAGCTCGGTCCAGGAGCCGGTGTTGCTGGTGGAGCGATAACCGCTGGCCCAGGATTCGTTAGAAGCCGTCGAAGTGGACTGCTTGATCTGCACGTTGACGCCGCCGGAAACCACCTTCATCCACATAGTGACGGTGTACTGCTGACCGACCTTCAGGTTGCGGATGGACTGGTAAGCCAGGCCGCCCCAGCCGCCGTCGCCCACCAGATTCAAACCGAAGTTGCCCTCGTACTTGGAGGTAGTGTTCACGGCGGTGCTGCTGTATACGACCCAGGGATTGGTATTACCGGTCTCGAAGTCACCGTTGTAGATATAACCGTCGTCGGAGGGATCCTTTTCTTCCACGACCAGGAAATCGTCCACGTAAGCCTCATCCACGGTGCCGGTGCCGCCGCCGCAGAAGTTGAGGCACAACACGTTGGTGGTGGGGGTGACGGTGCAGCTGACCTGGGTCCAGGCGTTGGTATTGCAGCCCTTGGAAGTCAGATTGGTGCCGCTGGTGCCACCGTCCTTGATCTGGAAGTTGATGTAA
>JAZPZT010000014.1:0-17263 GCA_045544815.1 Acutalibacteraceae bacterium
CGCCTGAGAAGAGCCCAGCATACGGAACTCGAACTTGTTACCCGTAAAGGCAAAGGGAGAGGTTCGGTTGCGGTCGGTGGTATCCTTGGGGATACGGGGCAGGGTGTGGACGCCCACCTTCATCTGCACCTTTTCCTTGGCATCGTAGGCGGTGCCGTTTTCGATGGACTCCAAAATGGCGCCCAACTCGTCGCCCAGGAAGATGGAAACCACGGCGGGCGGCGCCTCGGCGGCGCCCAGACGGTGGTCGTTGCCGGCGGAGGCGATGGACACGCGCAACATATCCTGATACTCGTCCACCGCCTTGATGACGGCGCAGAGGAACAGCAAAAACTGGGCGTTTTCGTGGGGTGTGTCGCCGGGATTCAGCAGGTTGACACCGGTATCGGTCTGCAGCGACCAGTTATTGTGCTTGCCGCTGCCGCTGACGCCGGCAAAGGGTTTTTCGTGCAAAAGGCACACCAGATTGTGCCGTGCCGCCACCTTTTTCATCATCTCCATGGTGATTTGGTTGTGGTCGGCAGCGATATTGGCGGTGGTGAAGAAGGGCGCCATCTCGTGCTGTGAGGGTGCGCCTTCGTTATGCTCGGTTTTGCACAAGACACCCAATTTCCACAGTTCCACATCGAGATCGCGCATAAATGCCGCCACACGGTCCTTAATGGCGCCGTAGTAGTGGTCGTCCAATTCCTGCCCCTTGGAGGGCTTGGCGCCAAAGAGGGTGCGACCGCTGTTGATGAGGTCTTTGCGGCGGTCGTACATAGCGCGGTCGATGAGGAAATACTCCTGCTCGGGGCCAACGGTGGTGCGCACCATGGTCACGTCCTCGTTGCCGAAGAGGCGCAGCACACGCAACGCCTGCTTGCCCAGCACCTCCATAGAGCGGAGGAGGGGCGTTTTCTTGTCCAGCGCCTCACCGCCGTAGGAGCAGAAGGCGGTGGGAATGCACAACGTGCCGTCCTTGATGAAGGCGTAGGAGGTGGCGTCCCAGGCGGTGTAGCCGCGAGCCTCAAAGGTGGCGCGCAGGCCGCCGGAGGGGAAAGAGGGAGCGTAGCTCTCGCCCATAATCAGCTCCTCGCCGGAGAATTCCATAATCACCTTGCCGCCGCCCACGGGGGAGATGAAGCTGTCGTGCTTTTCGGCGGTGATACCGGTCATAGGCTGGAACCAGTGGGTGAAATGGGTAGCGCCCTTTTCGATGGCCCAATCCTTCATGGCGGTGGCCACCACGGCGGCCACGGAAGGATCCAGACGGCGGCCGTTTTCCACCGTGCGCATCAGGGCCTGATAGGTTTCGGCGGGCAGGCGCTCCTGCATCACTTGGTCGTTAAACACCATACTGCCGAACAACTCAGGGATATCCTTCATTTCACATCACTCCTTACTTTTAGGGTAAAGCAACAAACCTGAAACCGTTTCAGAAAGGCGATTTGCCGCTCTATCATCGTTAAAATGCTCGGAAATACATACAGTATTTCCTCCGCTTTGTGCCTTGTTAGAGCGACAAACCTCTTCTTTCTGAAATCGCTGACCTCAAAGTGATACTTTGAGGCGGATTGCAGGCTTGTTGCTCTACCCTATGACATCATAATAATAGTTCTCCATTATTACCCTACAGTATAAAGCCAAAACAGCGGTTTTGTCAATGGAGAATTGCCCCAAAGCCGCCCTTTTGCCCGAAAAAAGCATTGACAAACCGATGGGCGCATATTATAATGTGTTGGCGGTATACAACATCGTGGTACGCACGAGTCCGCTCATTTGGAGATGGGACGACAATCCCTCCGTCACGGCTACGCCGTGCCACCTCCCTTTGCACAAGGGAGGCTAATGCATTTGTGCGTGTATCGTAGCATAGCGCGCTTCGTTCGGGCTTTGAGCACGACCGCCGCCTGCGGCGGATACAGGGAGTGCGAAAAGGCGTAGCGGTCGAAATGCGGCGAAGCGAACAGCGAGCATACGCATTTCGGGCACCGCAAGCTGGGGCAGCACCGCACTTACCGTCTGCACCGCCCCACACAACGAGCACCTTTGGTGCATTTTTCAATTCCATATCGAGATGTAGCGCAGTTTGGTAGCGCGCTTCGTTCGGGACGAAGAGGCCGCAGGTTCGAATCCTGTCATCTCGACCAAAAATAGAGGGTAGGCATTTGCCTACCCTCTATTTTTCGTTGTAATTGCTCGGAGATGATGAACCTCGAAAACGCCGCAAGGCATTTTCTTAGGTTTTGCGCTCGTACACACTGCGACACGCACCTGCTCGGCGCAAAACCGAGGTTCGAATCCTGTCATCTCAACCAAATAAAAACCGCAATTATGATACGAAGGGATTGCGATTTTTGTTTTTTATGTTATACTGTATTTGACACTTGAAAACAGGAGGTCACTATGAAAAAAAGAGAGATACATATTATAGTCGCAATGTTTGCTACCCTTGCGTCAATGTTTACTGTTATAGTAATGATGCTTATGAGATTTTTGGGTTAAGGAGGTTATCATGAATCAAAATAATAGAAATTTCTTCTGGATTATTTGCATTGTAACCGTAATAGGAGCGATTTATTGGTCTGTAATATCCGTACTGCAACAACCCAGACCTTTGTTTATTGCGTTTTTAGTAATCAATATTGTTTCGCTTGTTGTTAATATAGTTTGTTGGGTTATAGATTCAAAGAAAACAAACACTAAAAAATAATTTTGTATCAAAATTATAGTTATTCGCCAAAAAGAAAGGGTAGGCATTCGCCTACCCTTTCTTTTTCGTTGTATATGCTCTGTGATGATGAACCTCGAAAATGCCGACAGGCATTTTCTTAGGTTTTGCGCTCGTAGAAACTACGACACGCACTCGCTCGGCGCAAAACCGAGGTTCAGAATCCTGTCCTTTCTCTCCCCTATTTTTATTGTTTTGGAAACCTTATCAACACAAAAAACGGCAGGGATGGCTCCCTGCCGTTTTTCTATCTCTGTTACTTCTTGTCGCCGCAGGTGCAGCCGCCCTTTTTGGCGGCGCACTGCTTGGAATGGGGGCAACCGATACAGGTCTGCCCCCGCCGCTTGGCACGGATGAGAAAGGCCACAATGCCACCCGCCAGTGCCAGCAGAATCAGAATCACAATCGCGTCTTCCATAGTCGCACCTCGTTACGCTCTCTTCAACTGACGGTTGGTGCGGATAATGAGCGCCGCAACCACCGCCGCCATAGCCAGCACGGCGATACCGCCGCCGATAGCAGCGCCCACGGACAAAGCCTCGCCCATCAGCAGGGTGCCGATGGTATAGACCAAATACGCCACGGTGTAACCCACCGCCAACTGCAGGCCGATACCGCCCCACAGCCACTTGGCGCTCTTCATCTCGGCGTTCATGGCGCCGATGGCGGCAAAGCAAGGAGGCGTAAAGAGGTTGAACATCAAGTAAGCCAGCGCCGCCACCTTGGTGATGGCCATAACGCCGGCCACCTCGGCGCCTGCGCCCTCCATCATCTCCAATGCCTCGGTGTCGATGAGATTCTCCAGACCCACGAAGCACACCGCCAGCGTGCCGACGACGTTTTCTTTGGCGATGAAGCCGGTGATCGCCGCCGCCGCCAACTGCCAAGACAGCACGCCCACGATGGGCACCAGCAGATAGGCAAAGGGCGAGGCGATGGAGGCGAGGATGGACTGGTCGGCAGACTCTGCCGCCGTGAAATTCCACGTGAAGGTCTGCATGAGCTGTACCGCCATATTGCACAAGAGAATGATGGTGGCGGCCTTGACGATATACTCCCAGCCGCGGCTGCACATCGACTTAAACGCACCCCAAAAAGAGGGTTTGCGGTACTCGGGCAACTCGATGATGAAGAAGGACTTTTTCGCCTTGTGGCCCGTGACGGCATTCACCAGCAGAGCGCCGAGGAAGATGAGGGCGATGCCGGCAAAATACATCAGAGCGCTGACCCACCACGCATTGTCGAAGAAAGCGCCTGCAAACAGGGCGATGACGGGAATCTTGGCGCCGCAGGGCATAAAAGGTGCCAGCATAGCGGTGGCACGGCGCTCACGCTCGTTGCGGATGGTGCGGCTGGCCATAACACCGGGCACGGCGCAACCGACGGTGATGACAAAGGGGATCACCGACTTACCCGACAGACCCACACGCTTGAAAATGGGATCCAGCACCACGGCCACACGGGCCATATAGCCACAATCCTCCAAGAGGGCGATGAGGAAATACATCACCATCACCAGAGGCAGGAAGCCCACGACCGCCACCACGCCGCCGATGACGCCGTCCACCAGAATGGCGGACAGCAAGGGGTTGGCGTTGGCCAGCAGGTCTCCGACCCAGCTCTGGAACATCTCCAGCAGGGGCACCAAACCGGGGATGAAGGTATCGCCAATCTCCACGCCCTCTGCAATCCAAGTGCCCAGAGTAGTTTGGGAGATGAAAAACACCAAAAACATCACCGCGGCGAAAATGGGAATGCCCAGCCACTTATTGGTCAGCACGTCGTCGATGGCGTCACCTGCGTTGCGGTCTTTGGTCCGCACCCGACGGGTCTCCACCTCTTTAACAATGCCGTTGACAAACGCAAAACGGCGGCGGTCCGCCTCTTCGGCCTGCGCCTTATCCGCCAGCGTGCCGGTCTGCACGTAGGGAGCCATCTGCACCTTGCCCACCTGCGCCACGGCGGCGGCAATCAACTGGGACAGACCTGCCGCAGAGGTGGACACCGTCTTGACCACGGGGCAACCCAATTTCTCCGACAGCAGACGGGCGTCGATTTTGTTACCCTTTTTCTTGCCCACGTCGCTCTTATTCAGCGCCACCACCACGGGAATGCCCAGCTCCAACAGCTGGGTGGTGAAAAACAGGCTGCGGCTGAGATTGTCCGCGTCCACGATGTTGATAATCACATCGGGTTTCTCGTTATTCACATAGTCGCTGGTGATGCTCTCCTCACTGGTAAAAGGGGACATGGAATAGGCGCCGGGCAGGTCTACCGCCACGATGGCGTGCTCCCCTACGTAGGCTTTTTTAATGGGGTGCTCCCGCTTATCCACGGTAACGCCTGCCCAGTTGCCCACTTTTTCGTTGCTACCGGTGAGAGCGTTGTACATGGTGGTCTTTCCCGAGTTGGGATTACCGGCCAAAGCGATTCTCATAACACGTTTCCTCCGTTTTCTTATGTAAACTCTATTTTCAAACACATTTACGTTTTGAGTTAGCCGACGCTAACCGATGGGTAAAAATAAAAATTCTGTGAAAATCAAACGATAATGGCCTCTGCCAATGCGGTATCCATGCTGTAACGGCCATCCTTGATGGAGACGGTGCAACCGCTCTTGCGATGGGTAATAACCGTGATACTCTCGCCGCTGTAACAGCCGAGAGAGAACAAAAAAGCGTTCAGCTCTTCGTCATCGGTTTCGATACGCTGAATGACGTATTCCTTGCCTTCTTCTGCCTGACGCAGGGTCATTTCCGTCACCTCCGTTTTAGTTAGTCTGTGCTAACCATATACTCCAAAAAATCGGTTAGCCTTTGCTAACCACAAGACATTATACTGGGTAAACCGGCTGTTGTCAAGGGCTTTTTGAAAAATTTTCCGTTTTTTTGCGGGCTCTATTATATAGGATGAGCGGTCTGTATTATGCACGTACGAAAAAGGCGTCCACCATGGGGGGCGGCTTTTTGATTTGGGGTTATCCATTATAACTGCGGGAGAGAACATCGCCATAGACGATGATTTCCTCGCCGTCCTTTTCAAAGACGTAGTAGGGGCGCGCATAAATGAGGGTGTCGCGATGATTCAACGGCACGTTGGCCACACGCACCGCATACTCACAAGCGGTATCCGACACGCTCCACACGTACACCACCGGCACGTCAATGACGGTGTCGGCGTTGACCGCAGCGAGGGTCATCGTGTCCGCACCGGCTCCCACGGCGGCGTCGTTAGTCATCACCGCACCCATACGCAGCAAGGGATAGGCCTCGCCGTCGGCATAGGGCACTACCGTGGCGGTGGACAGCTCCACCTGATGGCGGTCATCCATATAAATGCGGTAGCCCTGCTGATAAATGCGGAACGCAACGCCCAGCTTATCACCGGTTGTCTCCATCACACTGGTGCCACGACCCTCGGGATAAAGGATGATGGGGTCGGCAGGCTTTTCGGCAACGGCTTTGGCGGTCTCGAAGAGACGCACCTCGTCCAGAAGAGCGCTGCCGCCGCCATCCACGATGGCGAAGCCAACACGAGAATACGCACCGCTGTCAAAGGTGATGGAGTAGGTCGCCCAGTCGCTGTCGGTCGTGTTGAACGAGATGGTGTAAAACTCCTTGGGGGAGTCGTAATCGTCATCCAGCAGGGCAATGTGACCGCCGCCGGACGCCAAACGCTTCACGTCCAGCGTCAGGGTGTAGGAAGTGTTGGGTTCAACGTCAATCCAGTTGATGTAGTGCAACTGCCACTCCGTGTGGGCAGAGGCGGTGTATTGCAGCACGGTGCCGTGGCTATCCTCCACGTCGGCAAAGGACAAAAAGCCGTTTCGCCAAGCGGGATTTTTGCTCCAAGACAGTTGCGCGTCGTTGGTGGTCATATCGATACCCTCGATGAGGGAATCCGCATCGGCACAATACTTGTTGCCGCTGTTGTTGCCGGCGGTCAGCGTTTCGGTACGCAGAGGGCTGATGTACTCCACACCGTTGGAGGATTTGAATAGGGCGATGTCGTCCAGATACAACTGACTCTCGGCACCATAGACAGCGACGTTCACCGTGGTGTGGGAGCCGGAATAAAAGGTCACCGACCGCAG
Organism: Acutalibacteraceae bacterium; assembly: GCA_045544815.1. Taxonomy (GTDB): domain Bacteria; phylum Bacillota; class Clostridia; order Oscillospirales; family Acutalibacteraceae; genus UBA5905. The sequence continues at coordinate 6,807 of JAZPZT010000014.1, forward strand.
ATGCCACGCATCGTCCGGGGCGGTCGCCATCAGCTGCATCGTCTCGGTGGAAATGGAGGCGGCACCGTGGCCGTTGCCGTTGTACGGCTCGTACACCAAAAACTTGCCTGTGGCGGCGTTCACCACGCCAAACGTAGCGGTGGCGCGGTTGTTCTCGCTCAAACGCGGAGCTTTCACCCACGCGGAGAAGGTGTACTGGGTGTACGGCTCCACCGACACCGCAAAGCTGTGCCATGCCGCCGTCTGCACGTCGGAGCTGTCGAAGCAGAGGCTGTGGTTGCCCTCGGGGGCGGTGGAGTCCTCTACCACCTGCAAACGGTCGGACAGAAAGGCGGAGGTGTTCCACTGAGCATTGGCGATCGTCTCAAAGCCACCTTGCTGAATCAGGTTGGAGGCGGCATCCTTGGGGCGACCCATCTTGGTGCCAAAGGAGGTGAGATAGGGCGCCATCTCGGTGGTGTCGCCTCCTTCGGAGGTGACCACCAGATTGTCAATGTAACAGGGTGTGCCACCGTTGCCACCGGGGCAGAATTTCAGAGTAATGGCGGTATAATTGCCGCTGTTGAAGGTATAGGATACCTGCTGCCAAGTGGAAATGCTGTTGCAGCCCGTGGGCTTGGCAAAGGATTTGTCGGCGTTGCTGTATGTGCCGGTGTTGGTGTCCTCACCCTGATAGGTATAGACGTGATACAGCTTGCTGCCGGGATCGGAAGCATAGCGATAGTAAAAAGACACCGTAATGGTGGCGTTTTTGCGCACGGGGATGGTCTTGTACGCCGCGCCGCTGTAAGCGGAGGTGGCGGTGAGTTTCAAGGAATAGCTGCCGCTGTACACCGTGGCGGTGTCGATGGCGCCGTTTGCCACCTCCCAACCGTTGGTGTTGCCCAGCTCCAAATCGCCGTTGGCCGCCAGATTGTCGGCGGCGGTGACGGTGGAGGCGGTAGGAAGCACCAACACCATAGTCAGCAGTAGGCTGAGGAATACCAGAGGAACGATGATCTTCATTTTCTTCATAGCGTCATTCCCCCTTTACTGCATCTCGTAGAGCTCTACGTCGTCGATATAGGTGTGGGTGCCGGCCACCACGCGGAAGTCGATGCAAAGTGTGGTGGTATCACCGGTGCGCAGCGAGATGGTCTCCTGCCGCCACTCGGCGGTGTTGCCGCCGTTCATGTACGCCTGACCAATGATGTTGCCGTCGATGGTGCCGCCCTCGCGGACAAAGCAATAGCAGTTATTGGCGGTATCGTCAGCGGCGTGCTTATAGTAGTAGGTCAGGGTGTAGTTGGTGTTGGGCTTGACCGAAATCGACACCTGATTGACACCCTGCCACTCTGTGCTACCATAATCCAGCTCTAAGCTGTAAGAGCCGGTGTGAGCAGTGGCAGCGGTGGTCTGATAGGTGCCGTTGGAACCAAACTTGACCCAGTTGGTCAAGCCGTTTTCAAAGCCGTGATTTTGCACCAGATTGACAGCGGGAGGCACGATCTCCGCCGCATTAGAAACAGAGGTCGCCGCCGTGCTGCCGGAGGTGGCGGTGACGCGGTATTGCACCGTGCCGCCGGCGGGCAGGGTGGTGTCCTTGTAGACGTACTTGCGGCCGACGCTGTCCACCGTGGCGCCGGAGGTGGCGACGGTGACCCAAGCGCCACCGTTGACCGAACGCTCCAGCTTGTAGGTGTGGGACTGGGTAGGTTTGATCCACTCCACCGTGCCGTTACCTTTGTTAAAGAACATCGTCGGTGTGTTGAGGGCGAAGCTCTCACCACGATGGTCGGCGCGGTATTCCTCGATGTAATCGTGAATCTCATACGCCACCAGACGGAAATCGGTGACGGCACCGTCTTTCGCGATCAAATCATAGGCACTGCCGCCGGCATTCGGCTGCCAGCACCACATGAACCAGCCGCTCCATCCTTTGGCACGGAAATTGTCGCGGAATAAGAGTTGGGCGCTCACCATTTCGTCCTCGGAGGGATATTTGCCATCGCCCAATCCGAACTCGGTGGCCAGCATCGGCAGAGGAGAACGGAACTTGGAGATGTCGTCTGCCGAGGCGTTGGCGTTGTATTCCTGATGGCCGAGGAAGGTCAGATCGGTCTCGGAATACATAGTCATATTATCGGTGCTGCCGCAGAGGGTGCGATCCACATTGGGAAGCTGCTCCGCCAGCGTGTCCGCCACCTTGTTAACGAAATACAGCATACTCTCGCGGGTGACGCCGTAGGTTTCGCGTTGTTCGGTGAAATTGCCCATGTCGGGATCGTGCATCTCATTCTCCACCTCAGAGGTGGCAGCGCACATCACCACCACGTCAGGGTACTCCGCCAGCATAGCACAGAGGGGTTTGACGAACCGCTCGGCGTAGTGGTCCGCCACCTCCTTGACCGCGTACATCTGGGTCATACGGTACCAGACCTCAAGGTTGTAGTAGGACACGGCGGAGGTGGAGTGACAGCACACCGTCCACAAAACGGGCATCTCTGCCTCGCGGCAGATGTTCAGAAAGCGGCGGGCATTGTCCAGATAGTCCTGCTTGATACCGACGACGTCACCGTTGTCGTCAAACACCACGCCCTCGGCGTAGATGGAGCCCTCGTAGCCCATGATGTTAAAGCCCAGAGCCTTGAGATTATAGATCTGCTCCAACAGGTATTTGTCGCTGTATTGGTCGATGCCCACGGTGGACCAACTGTCTCTCACATACTCCACCATGGTTTCGTTGGCGGTAAAGCCGTGGCCCAAATTGTCGTGGGTCAGCCAAGGGAACCAAATGCCCTCCAAATAGCCGTCACGCTCCAAAATGTCCGCCACAGCCAAGGCGGTGGGATAATCCGAGGAGGTCTGCGGTGCGATGGCAGGGGTGTTGTCGTCGCCCTGCGCCCACAGACTGCCCACGGCAGTGGCCAGCACCGCCACAACGCACAAAAGCGGCAGGAGAAAATTGCGTGCCAATTTCATTCAAACACATCCTTTCGGGTGTTGTTATGCCTATCATAAGCCAGCGTTTATCAGCAAAAAGAGGTCACAGAGGTATCTGCGACCTCTCGGGATTACTTAGCCTTGCTTCTTCTTGCGCAAAATGAGGAACAGCGCTACGCCGCCGCCAATCAGCAACACGACGGCGCCGCCGATGGCCACCATCAGCCACGGGAAACCGCCCTCATCTTTCGGGTTGGGGTCGGTGTCGGCAGGGGTATCCCCCACGGGAGTGGTGGAGGTGGTGTCCTCGCCACCCTGAGAGGGCTCGGTGGGCTGAAGGTCGGTGGGATTGGTCCCGTCAACGCTATCCGTCACGGTGGTAAAGGGGCTCTCACTACCGTTCTGCGTGGCAGAGGCGTTGGGGGTCGTGGTCACACTGGGACGGACGGTGGCGGTGGGAGGCGCCACGGTGCTGCCCGTCTCGGGATCCTTATAGGTGTCGTCACCTGCGATACCATTGGCGGTCTTAAACAAGCGCAGGTTATCAATCAGGGCGGAGCCGCCGCCGTCCACAATACCCACGGCGATACGGGTATGGCAACCCGTATTCAGGCGGAAATTGGTGCAGAACCAATCCGCGCCGAAGTTGTCGCGGTCAAACTCGATGGCGGTGATTTCGCCGGGGTTGCGCATTTTGCCGTCCAGCAGAATCAATCGGCCGAGACCGCCCTTGAGAATCTTCATATCCACCGAGAAGGTGTACCACGTGTTCGGCTCTACGTCCACCCACTTGAGGTAGCACTGGCCTATGGGGTTGGCGGAGGCGGTGTACTTCATAGATTTTCCGTATTCGTACTTATTGTCCGCCATGCTGAGGAAGCCGCTCTTCCAGCCGGCGCCACTCTGCCAGTAAGAAGAGGATTTATCCATAGTGGCATTCTGGAAAAGGTTATGCTTATCGGCGCAATAGGTGTATTCGGCGTCAACACGGGTGGAAACGTGATTGGCCATATTATCGCTCTGGTATTGGATGCCCCGATCGTTTTTGTACAGAGCCATACCGTCCACCCACATTTGAGAGGAGCAACCATAGAGAGCGATACCCACCTTGGTGCGACCGGCGCTGTTAAATCTCACCGAGCGCAGGTGCCAGCTATTATCCCAGCCCGTAGGCACAATCTGCTGCGCCTGAGTGTAGAAGGGAAGTTTGCTGGTGTAAGGGATGAAACGGTTGGTGGCGGAATCCACCACGCCGATGGTGGCGTAGCCTTGGTTATCATCCGAGAGATACGCACCCTTGACCCACACGGAGAAAACGTATTCGGTGTTTTTCTCCACGTCCACCCAGAACATATGCCAGTCGGCGGTATCCGTCTTGGACGTGTCGAAGAAAAGGCTCTTGCCGCCCTCGGGGGCGGTGGAATCGGACGTCACCTTCAGCACCGAGGCGGAGGAGAAGCCGCCCATGCCGGATTCGAAGCTGCCGTCCTTAATCAAATTGTCGGAAGCCTGGGCGGGGCGATTGGAAAGCACGCTCACTTTGGACAGCACCAAAGGTGCAGACACGGTCTTTTTTCTCAAGTTGAAGGGGAAATTGCCCAAATCATACACCTTGTTATCCTCTTTGCTGCCGGTGTACTTCTGACTAAACTGTTTGTTGTCGGTCGCTTTGTTGGATACCTGCGAGGAACGCTCGTTTCCCTTGTCGTCACGCACCACAACTTTATAGACGGTGTTGGCACCGGGGGTGGTTTCGGTGGCGTACTGACCCTTGTGGTTGGTCACGTAGCGAGAGGCCTTGTCGTTCTCCACCTCGGCGACCCAGGTCTTACCGCCGTCATCCGAGCGCAGAATGTCGATCTTGGTGGCCTGACGGGGCGCAATCCATTCGAGGAGACCGTTGCCCGTCTGATAGAACAGCTGAGGGGTGTCCAACACGGTTTTGTCGCCGCGGTAAATATCCCGCTGTTCCGTAATGAAATAGTATAGATCGTAGACGGTGGAACGGAAGTCGGTGGTTTTCTTAGCGCCTTTCTTCAGCAGGTCGTAGGCAGAACCGCTCGTGCTGTTGGGCGACCAACACCACATCATACAGCCCTTAAAACCCTGCTTGCGGAAATTGGAGCGGAAAGTAATCATAAAGTTCGTCAATTCCTCGTCAGTGCAGGTGACCTCGTCGCCCCAACCATACTCCGAGCCGAACATAGGCACGGTGGGACGAAAACCCTCGATAGCGTCCGCACGGCCGAGATAGTTATAGTTCTGGTCGCCCAGAATATCAAAATCCACCTCGGAATAGAGGGACATATCGGAAAGCTGACAGCAGATGGTACGAGGCACGGCAGGAAACTCTTTCTTCACCGCCTCGGTGACGGCGTTGACGAAATAGACCATATGCTCCTGGGACACACCGTAAAGATCGCGGTCACTGCCGAACTGGTTGCCCGCCAGAGAGTCGTTCATCTCGTTCTCCGCCTCGGAGGAAGTGGCTACCAGCGCCACCACGTCAGGGTACTCGGACAGCACCTTAGCCAAGGGGCGCACGAAGCGCTCGGCGTAGTGGTCCGCCACCGTCTTATCCGCATAGTAGCGGCAGGCACGGTCCCAGAAATTCTTACCGTTGGTGTAATAGTGATTGACAGAGGAGGAGTGGCAGGTCACCGTCCACAAAACGGGCATATCAATAGCCCGACAAATATCCAGAAAACGGCGGACGTTGTAGAGATACTCGTCCTTAATGCCGATGACGTCGCCGTTGTTATCGAAGATGACGCCCTCGCTGTAAATGGAGCCTTCATAACCTAAGATGTTATAGCCCATAGCCTTGAGGTTGTAAATCTCCTGATAAATCTTATCGGTGCCGTATTCGTCGATACCCACCTTGGAAAAATCGTACCAACAGTTGGTGGCACCCGTCCAACCCTTGAGATACTGCTGTGCCATCTCGTTGGTGGTCAGGCCGCAACCCAAATAGGTGTGGGTAAACCAGGGATACCAAATACCCTCGAAGAAGCCGTCACGTTCAATGATCTTCTCCAGCAGGGTGGTCTCGCTGCGGTGCTTGAGAATCTTGCCTGCCGAGGTAGAGACGGCGGCCAGCGGCACCATCGCCGCCAGCAAGGTCACCGCACACAGCAGGGTGATTAGTTTTACACTCCATTTACGCATAGATTTGTCCTCTCTTTCATATCGTGATTGCTGATCACAAAGAATCCAAGAATCGATCCACCACCAGTTGGCGGAATGGGGGAGATAGGCTGACGAAATAGGCGGTAAATCCCGTCACACGCACCACCAAATCGGGATAGAGGGTGGGGTCGGCGTGGGCGGCACGTAATTTGTCGCCATCCAAAATATTGATATTGATGAGGGTGCCGCCCTGCTCAAAGTGGGAGCGAATGAGCTGACACACACGGTCTACGCCGCCCTCCTCCACCGTGAGGTGAGGGTCGAATTCCAACTGCAAGGGGGCGGTGTTGCCGTAGCCGCACTGCACCGAGGCGATGCCCTCCGACTGGGCGGTGGCCGCCCCGTCACGGCGAAAGCCGGGGTTGGGATTGGCGCCGTGGGAGATGGCCTCCCCTGCCCGTCTGCCGTTGGGCGTGGCGCCCACGGCGGCGCCGAAATCCAAGGTCAGCGCCCAGGAAAACCAGCCGGGGATGAGTTGCCGTCCCTCAGGCATAGGTTGCGCTTTAATATGCCGCACCCAACTGTCGGTGAGGCGTTTCGCCCACTCATCCGACACGGTACCGCCCTGACAGTAGCGAGGAGCGGATTGCATCATCGCACGGATTCGGTCGTCTGCGAAATCATTGTCCAGCGCCTCGAAAAGCTGTGCCCAAGAGAGCACCCGTTCCTGCTCGATGCGGGTGGTGATGGCACCCAAAGAGTCCGCCACCACCGCCAAACCTGCACCGTCCACGCCGATGGAGTAGAGGGAAGCGCATTGGGAGACGTCCTCGCCCCTCTCGATGGTGTTTTCCATCATCAGATTCATCACCAATTCGGGGGTGACCTCCCACTGATGGTCGATGTGGAGGTTGACACCTGCCGCCACCGTCTCCACCGCCTGTTTGAGGTGAGATTCGTACAGGGCAAACAGTCTTTCCGCCGAGGGTTTTTCCTCTTTTCGCAAATCGGCAAGCGCCCATTCAAACACCTTGGCGATATTGATTTTTACCACGTCGTTCATGGGGAATTCCTTGCCCGGGACGCACATCCAGTTACACCCAACGGCGATACGGGCGTTGGCGTCGGCGTGGGAATAGCCGTTGCGCTCATACCCTTCGGTCAAGGCCTTATCGCCGCAGAAGCGGGGCCAGCCGTTTTTATTCTTGAATAAGTACCACACCGCTTTTTCAAGGAAAGCAGGGTCACAATTTTCGTGCACCCGTACGGTGAGGTTGGCGGCGATATTCAATGCATCCGCCGCCTCCAGCACCAGATAAGACAGGTGGCAGGTCAGGTCGTTGCCCTCGGCGTCCACGCCGGACAACTGATAGTATTGCGGGTCGTTGAGCAGCAGATCCGCCAGCAAAAACACCGTCTTTTCATCGTCTATGCGACCTGCGGCGATATCCGCCTCGTAATAGGGGCGCAGGAGGGTATCCAACTGAAAGCCTGCACCGTCACGGGTGTAGATACGGGAGGCGATATTGAAATACACCACCCACTGGCACACCTCGTGGAAAGTCCGTGGCGGTTCGGTAAGCACCTTTTCGTTCACCGCCAGCATTTCGGCGAGGCTTGCCCGCAGGTCGGGGTCGGTCTGAGTTGCCAGCATCTCCTCGATGCAGGCGATGTGCCGTGCAATAAAATCCTGTATGGCACACACCACACGCTCCTCCGCATCGTAAAAGGCGGATTTGTCGGGATTCACCTCGCGATAATGGGCGATTTTCTCAAGCAGGCCACCGAAACCGAGGGCAAGGCCGATGCGATAGTCGCAACACAGGTGGGCGTCGCTGTCAATACCCGATGTGATGTTGTATTTCTCTTGCAAAGGCTTGAGATGGTCGTAGGGGAAGCGCTCCTCGTCCCAACATTTGCTCCACAGGTCGGTGGTATCCTCGTCAAAATCCCGTTGGGTCTCATCCTCTTTCATCCACGCAGGGCGGAAGAGGCGATTGCCACGGTAGTTGACCAACATATCCCGCCAACGGCCGCAGAGCAGTTCCATAGGGTCGACGTAGGGCGGATGGGCCGCCATCACACGGCAAAAGTTTTCGCACATACCGTCGTAGCCGTAAAAACTGCCGTTTTTGCTGTTGTACCACGGCTCTACCCGATAGCCCTCGGGCAAGGGAACGGTGCCGAAATCGTCCATATCCACACAGCCGTTTTGCTCTTTTTTTTGCAGGGTCTGTTCAATTTTTCTGCGGCGCAGAGCCACCAAGCGGTCGGCGTAGGTCAGCACACGCTCTCACCTCCGTTGCAATCGTGCGCAGGCATTTAACAATGCCATTTGCTCTTTCGTAGGCTCGGGGAAACGAGGCATATCCAGCCCCAATGCCGCCGCCTTATCCAACCCGAAGGGGTGGTAGGGGAGCAATTCATAGCCTACGGCATTTTTTAAGGTTTTCACAAAATCACGGATGGCGGCAATCTCCTCCACCCTATCGTTAACGGTGGGGATGACGGGCGTGCGCACCAAAATCGGCACGCCCAAGGTGTCCGCACGGCGGATATTCTCCAAAATGGCGGCGTTACCCACGCTGGTATATTCCCAATGTCGGGTATCGTCCCACATCTTAATATCCACCATAATGAGGCTCATCTTCGCCAGCAAATCGGGGCGGTAGAGCGCCATAGAGGTCTCGATGGCCACAGAGATGCCCTGCTCACGGCAGGCATCGGTGAGGGCGGCGGCAAAATCCGCCTGCAGTTGGGGCTCGCCGCCCGTCAGGGTGACACCGCCGTCGGCACCGTAATAGGGTTTATCGGCGAGGATGGGCTTCATCACATCCGCCACCGTCATATCCCCACCGCAGACCGAGCGGGCACCGGTATAGCACCCCTCGGCACAGCCGCCGCAGGAAATACACTTATCGGGATAGTATAGTATCTGCGGTGCCATCTCCCAGCTCTCGGGATTGTGGCACCAGCGACAGCGCAGGGGACAGCCTTTGAAAAACACCACAGTGCGAATGCCGGGGCCGTCGTGCATACCACTGCGCTCGATATCAAAAATCACAGCCATGGCGACACCTCAATATAAGGTGCGAGCCAACAGCTCTTTTTGCACCACGGGACTTAAATCCACGAAGCGGGCGGAAAAACCACCCACGCGGACGATGAGATGGCGGTATTTCTCCGGCTCACGCAAGGCGGCCTCCAAATCGCCACGGGAGAGAACCGTGATCATACTCTGTGCGCCACCCTGCGAAAAGTAGGTGTGCAGCAGAGTTTTCAGTTGGGGACGCAGGGTGGTGAACATCTCGCGGGAAAAGCGCATATTCTGCACCGCACCGGCGTGGATATGGGTATCGGGCTTTGCCAGCGAGGACAGCATGGCGGTGACGCCGCAGGTGTCCCGACCGCTCATGGGATTGTTGCCGTTGGCCATATACTCCCCTGCCCGTCTGCCGTCGGCAGAGGCGCCCGTACCTAAACCAAAAACAGCGTTAAGCTCGTTATTGATAAGCACCGCCAAATAGGAATCCAGCCCTGCGGCAGAGGCACAATCCCGAATACGGGTGCACACGTCGGTGTGCAGACGGCACATCATACCGTCGGCGTCGGGGTGGTCGTTGCCGTATTTCGGTTGGCTGAGCAGTAGTTGCCGCAGGCGCTCCTGCCCCTCAAAATCAGCGGCGAGGGCGACGGACAATTCCTGCGCCGTCACCAGTTTTTGGTCGTATACCACCGCCTTGACGGCGGTGAGGGCATCGGCGGTGTTGACGTTGCCATAGTTTTCCACCGTGCCGCCCAAATGGCGCAGACCGCCCTCCAGCACCGCCTTTCCCCTCTCGATACAATCGTCAAAGAGGAGACTGAAATACAAGAGAGGACATTCCTGTCCCATTACGTCATATTCTAATTTTTCTTGCAAAGAAAGACAAGTGACAATCTTTTCCACTTCGCCCAAATAGGCGGTGTAAAACGATTCAAAATCGGGTGCATTGAGGAAAAGGTGCTTGTTTTTACCGTACATCGCCTCATTCAGCACGAATAAGGTGTTGAGTGTACCGCTGGGCGTGCCGATACTCTGATTGTACAGCACGTATTCGCCGCAACCGTAAGGCACGTACCACTGTGCGGTGTCCCGATCCACCCCGAAGGCGTCCATCACCGCAGGAATATTCACCGTGTCGTTATACAGCATAGGGAAGGTCGTTCCCTCACCGATGGTGTCCAGCGCCGTCTCGTAGAGAATGGGATTCATCCCCTCGTAGCACCGCAAGGTAAGCTGCGGCACGATGCCGCGGCGGCGGCGTATGGCCTCCATCGCCAATAGAGCGAAGGTGTCCGCCCCATCGGGGCGGGCGGCGGCGCCCGGAATGGCGCGAGAATCGAAATATTCGCCCCCTTCCTCC
>JAZPZT010000015.1:0-11280 GCA_045544815.1 Acutalibacteraceae bacterium
TGTGGTGGACCTGCTGAAAAAGGAGCAGTCTCGCTCCAACTTCGTCAACAAGGCCATCAAACCTCGCGAAAATGTCTTGCGTGACGTGGTGTGCTACGTGGTGTGCATTCTCATGAGTTTGACGGTGTTCTTCCCCATCGCCGCCTTCGTACTGCAGTCGCTGGTGAAGAAGTATCCCACCGATATGAGCCTCTCCTTGGATAACATCATCAACACCTTCTCCCAGAATGGCGACACCTATCTGGTGAACTCGCTGATTGTGTCCACCGTGGTGGCGGTTGTGGGCACGGTGGTGGCCTATCTCTGCGCCTACTGCACCGCCCGTACCCACGGTCCCTTCTCCCGTGCGCTGCACCTGATGTCCATCACCTCTATGGCCGTCCCCGGTATGGTGCTGGGTCTCTCCTACGTGATGTTCTTCTCCGGCAGTGCTCTGACCGGCACGTTGGCCATCCTGATCTTGGTCAATAGCATGCACTTCTTCGCCTCCCCTTATTTGATGATTTACAACTCCTTTAACATCATCAATAAGAATCTGGAGGATGTGGGCGCAACGCTGAACATCAGCCGTCCGCGCATTCTTTGGAACGTACTGATACCCCAAACCAAAGACACCTTGATTGAGATGATGTCCTATTTCTTCGTCAACTCCATGATGACCATCTCCGCCGTCACCTTCTTGGCTAAGAGCGAGACCTTCCAGCTGTCTCTGCTGATTAATCGCTTCGAGGCCAGCTTCAATTTGGGCGGCGCCGCCTTCGTGTCCCTGATGATTTTGTTTGTCAATCTGTCGGTTAAGACCATCGCCTACGTTTTGAAAAAGGCGATGAAGAAAAGCAAAGCACGCTAACAGCGAGAAATCGAGGTATGCATTATGAACGCTTTAACCAGATCTCAATTTAACGTCCTCTCCTTCTTGGCACAGGCCACCTCTGAGAATACGGTGGCCACCGTGGCGGACAGCGTAGGTATGTCCCTCGCCGACACCGCCGCCCAGTTGGAGGAGCTGACCACTCTCGGCTATATCGCCGACCCGTTTGCCGTCACCGAGGCCGGCATCGAGGCGCTGGAGCCCTATCGTGCCCGCCGTGTCATCTTCTTGGCCGCAGGTTTAGGCTCCCGTCTGCGTCCTGCCACCCTCAACGTGCCCAAGCCCTTGGTGCGTGTCCACGGCAAGCCCATCATCTGCTCCGCCATCGAGGCCGCTCTATCCAAGGGCATTGAGGAAATCTATATCGTCCGTGGCTATCTGGGTGGTGCCTTCGACCAGCTCAAGCAGATGTATCCCCAGATTCATCTCATCGACAACGCCGTCTACACCCAGACCAACAACGTCTCCTCTGCCATGCAGGTGCGCCATCTGTTCCAGCACGCCTACGTGATGGAGGCCGACCTGCTGATTAACAATCCCGACGTATTCCGCAAATACAATTACACCTCCAACTGCGTGGGCGTGCCCGTGAAGAAAACCACCGACTGGTGCGTCATCAGCGAAAACGGTGTGGCCAAGCGTTTGGTGCAGGGCGGCGAAAACTGCCACCACCTGTATTCCATCTATTATTGGAATGAGGAGGACGGCGCCAAACTGCCTGCCGATTTGGAGGATATGTATTCCACCCCCGATGGCAAGCAGAATTTCTGGGATATCGCTCCCATGAACATCTACAACAGCCACTACCATATCGAGATTTTCGAGGTTTCCTTTGAAGATATCACCGAGATTGACACCTATCACGAGCTGTCTTTGATTGACCCCGACTACGCCATCACTCCTCAGGGTATCGTCCGCTAATTTTCAAGTTTTGTAAAGGAGGTGACGACCGTGACCTTTTTAGAGGAATTGCAACACACGTCGCTGGATTTGGCCACGGTGGTCATCGACCTGTGTGAAAAGCACGGCATCCGCTATTATTTGGCAGAGGGCACTATGCTGGGCGCTGTCCGTCACAAGGGCTTTATTCCATGGGACGAGGACATTGACCTGGCCATTCCCCGTGCCGATTACAACCGTCTGCTACCTATTCTCAAGACGGAGTTGCCGGAGGGCTATCGTCTGGTGCACTATCCCGACGCTGACCACCATCCCCGCTATTTCGCGCAAGTAGAGCGGCTGGATATGCCGGTGTGCGAGGACAATTTCGTCAACCCCTTCGTGCGCCATATGTGGATTGACCTCTTCCCCATCGACGGTATGCCGAAATCCGCGATCGGCCGCAAACTGCACCTGTGGCACCTGCTCTATCTGCGTGTCACCGCCCAGCTGGCCGACGCCGACGAATGTATCAATAACAAGGGTAAGCATAAAACCATCCGCCGTATGGCGATTGTGCTGGGCAACCTGTGGGCAAAAACCTGCCGCATTGACCCACGCCGCCGTCTGGCGAAGATGGAAAAGGCGGCGCAGAAATACGACGCCAACCAAACCGGCTACACCATCTCGCTGGGCAGTCTGTATAAAGGGCGCACTATTTTCCCCACCACCTACTACGGCGAGGGGGAAATCTGCGACTTTGAGGGACGCCGTTGGCGTCTGCCCACCGAGAGCGAGAAAATGCTCGCCTCCCTCTACGGCGACTATATGACGCCGCCGCCGGAGGACAAGCGTATCGGCCACAATCTCAAGCCGATGACCACCGAATCTACCCGATAACAAACGAAAGGAGAAGCGCCCTATGTCCCACACCACCATCGACTGGTTGGCCTCTGCGTGGGCTACCGCCGCCGCAGAGCACGAACTGACTTGGTATCTCTACGACACCTCCCTGCTGTGCGCCGCCACCATCGGCCGCACCCCGGATGGGTATGACGAATTCACCGTGGCCATCCACGCCGTGGACCGTGACCGTACATTGGCTGAGGTGCTTCCCCGTTTTCAGGATTTGGCCAACTGCCTGATGTCTACGGACAACCGCATCGTCTCCTGCACCCATCCCAAAACCGGCGAGACGGTGACCCTGCACATCGGCCTGCTGCGCCCCTGCAGCCCCGATGAGGCCGAGACGGACGCCCGTCTGCGCGCCACCCACGGTCAGGGTAAGGACACCTTCTACCATCCCATTCCCTATCCCGACCCTGCCGCCACCGTCACCCTGGGCGGCGTTGCGTATCCCACCTTCGCCCACTACGAGGACTATCTGGCAGACCGCTTTTTGGACTATGAAAACTGCTTTGACGACCCCATGGGTTGCAATATGACCCGTGAGGAAAAAGAGAGTCTGCGCGCCCATCAGCAAAACTGCATCGAGGCGCTGCAATTCTTGGAGAGTCTGAGCCAACAGTACGGTCTCACCTACCGTCTGCTGGCCGGCAGTGTGCTGGGCGCCGTGCGCCACGGCGGATTCATCCCCTGGGATGACGACATCGACGTGGGTATCTGTGTGGAGGATTTGGACGCCTTTGAGGCGGCGGTAGAGGCCAATCTGCCGGAGAAATTCCAATTTTTCCGCCGTCAAGCCGACGTCTACTATCCCCGTATGTTTAGCAAAATCTGCTGCAACGACCGTTGCTGCATTGACTTATTCCCCCTCATTCCCGTGCCCGACCAGGGTCTGCGCGCCAAACTGTCTTGGTTTTTCGGTAAATTTTGGCGCAAACTGCATTACGTCAAAATCGGCCATTTCCACGATAAGGATTTCCGCATGAAGAAAATGGCGCAGTTTGTGGCCTTTTTCTTGACGGACAAGCAGATTATGGCTCTTGCCGACCGCCACGACCGCCGCTACGCCCACAAGAACGCCCCTTACTACGTCAATATGTACAGCATCTATTCCCGCCGCAAAGAGACGGCGAAGGCTGCGTGGGTGAAAGAGACCGAGCGCATGGTCTTCGAGGGCATCGACGTGCCTGTGATGGGTAACGCCGACGAGTATCTCACCCATATGTACGGCGACTATATGACCTATCCGCTTCCGTGGGAGCGCACCCATCGTCATGCCGCCCGCTTCAACACCGCTGATATGGAGGACTGCCAATAATGTTCCAAAAATTACATAAAAACCTGTTCCTATTTGAGGAATTGGTGAAACGAGATTTTAAACAAAAATACAAAGGCACCGTCATCGGTATGGCATGGAGTATTCTCTCTCCCTTGCTGACCCTGTTGGTGATGAAGCTGGTTTTCGGCGTGATTTTCGCCCGTGGCCGAGAAAACTACACCACCTATCTGTTTGCCGGTACGGTGTTCTTCAATTTCTTCAAAGAGGCCACCAAGGGCGGTATGACCGCCCTGACGGGCAACTCCTCCATCTTCACCAAGATCAACGTCCCGAAGTACCTGTTTCTGCTGAGTAAAAACGTCTCCGCCATCATCAACTTTGGCCTGACGCTGGTGCTGTTTTTCATCTTTGCCGCCATCGACGGCGTGGTGTTTGGCTGGCATTTCTTTATGATTATCTATCCCGTGCTGTACCTCATCGTGTTTAATATCGGCGTGGGTCTGATTCTGTCGGCGATGTACATCTTCTTCCGTGATACCAAGTATCTCTACGACGTCTTTACCCTCTTGCTGCACTACTGCTCCGCGATTTTCTACTACGTGGATTCCTATCCTGCCAAGTTGCAGGGCATCTTCCTCATCAACCCCGTCTATCTGCCCATCAAGTACGTGCGTGTCATCACGTTGGACGGCAACATCCCCTCGCTGGAGTTCCATCTGCTGATGTTGGCGTGGGCCGCCGTTGCGGTGGGTATCGGCGCTCTGATCTATAAGAAGTGCAACCACAAATTCCTGTATTACGTCTAAAAGGAGGAAACGCACGTGAGTAATAACATCATTATCGAAGCGCAGGGCGTTTCCATCCGCTACATCACCGGTGACTTTAAGAACATCGGCCTCAAGGAGTACGTATTGCGCCGCATTCAGCGCAAGTACACCGTCAACGAGTTTTGGGCGGACCGTGACGTCACCTTCACACTGGAAAAGGGCGATATGCTGGGTATCATCGGCACCGACGGCGCCGGTAAATCCACCCTGCTGAAGGCCATCAGCGGCATTATGAAGCCCACCGAGGGCAAGGTGCGCACCCGCGGCACCATTGCCGCCCTGCTGGAGCTCACCAGTGGCTTTGACGGCGACCTGACGGTGAAGGAGAACACCTATCTGCGCGGCGCTCTGCTGGGCTATACCCGTAAGTTTATGGACGAGATGTACCACCAAATCATCGAATTTGCCGAGTTGCAGGAGTTTCAGGACAGACCCTTTAAGCAGCTCTCCAGCGGTATGAAATCCCGCCTGGCTTTCTCCATCGCCTGTTTGGTCAATCCCGACATCATCATCTTGGACGAGGTGCTGTCGGTGGGCGACGGCGCATTCCGTAAAAAGAGTTACGACAAGATGCAGGAGATTCTGCAGAGCGGCGTCACCGGCATACTGGTGTCCCACTCGGTGGGTCAGGTGCGGGATATGTGCAACAAGATCCTGTGGCTGGACCACGGCAAGCAGGTGGCGTTCGGCAGCGACGTGCCGCTGCTGTGCGACGCCTACGAGCAGTTTATGGCCACCAAGAAACTGCCCGAGGGCGAGGAGGAAATCCGTGCCGCCGCCGAGGCGTGGCGCGCCAAAAAGAAGTAAAAGTAAAAGAGCCTGTGCAAAACGCACAGGCTCTTTTTGTATGTATTTATTCCTCTTGGGGCGGCAGGCGGTAGGTTTGAGACACCACGCCCTCCACGGAGAAATTGCCCTCGGTGGTGAGCACCAATTCCTCCTCCGTTACGGGAGCGTCCATCAGGTATTCCTTCACCACACGGACTGTGACCTCTTGGCTCTCGCCGTCCTTTTCCACCTTGGTGACCATACCGATGAGGTAAGGGCCGCCCTCTATCTTTTTGCGCTTGGGGAAGCGAATGAGATAAATCTCGCCCACACGCACCCGAGGCCACAACCGCACGGTAGCAGGGATGGTAAAACGGAATTTGTCGGCACTGATATAGCCACTCTCCACTGGTTTGTCAAAATAGCAAAACAGCCGTCTGTATAAAAGCAGCAATGCAACACATATCGACCAAGGCAATATCCAAAACAGCAAATAATACAACCCAGTTTCTGCAGGGTTTGCTTCCTGTTGCGAGGGGACAAACTGCAATGACCATACACCAACGACTAATGGCGTCAGCACCAAAACCAGAGTTGTAATAATGTTTCCGATTTTCCCGCCCCATCGAGCGAAGAGAGTTACTCCCCTCCGACAATAATCACAAGACACATATTCTGGGTTGTATAGCGATCGTTGGGGGATGATTCTATGGGTGAAAGAAAATCCTCTTTCACCACAATGTGGGCAACGGTATTTCATAAAAGCCTCTCATTCTGTAATTAGGAAAACAGCTCTTCATCTACATATATTTCTTGAATGCCACCATTTCCAGTTTCAAAAGAAAACACTCCTTCGAATAGGTTTTCGGGGGCGCTTTCTAACGGAATTGTGCGTTCTTGTACCATATGGTCTTCACGAATGATAACCATTTGATTATTGGCCGTCAAATCGTAATAACCGATAAATCGGTCAACACGGTCTTCGTCATACACATAAATTTTCACTTCTATAAAATCGGTATATACGAAAGAACGTTCATCATACAAAGCATTCAGACTGCTGGCAAAACTAACGGCAGACAAAACCTTTCGCACATCTTTTGGTACATAAAGTTCTGGTATGGCCCATTCCGCCAACCCTATGCCGCATGTTGCTAATAGTGAAGCATAGTTATAGTCACATAGGGGATCCATAAGCAACCACATTGCTTCACTGAAACGATTAAACGGAGCCGGAAGCATTTGACCTATCTTCCACGATGCTCCTCTATCGGCTGCATATTGTTCGCCATATACCCGCAACTCAAACTGTACACTGGCATTTACCGTATTGGCATCATAACTGTAATTAACTGGGCTAACATACTTTCCATCAGTTCCTTTACAATCGTACCATCCTGCACTTCCATAATTGGTACGTATCAAATCTGCTGCTCGGAAGCACGCTTCAGCAAAGTTTACCTTCTCTCCTTCTATCACTTTAAGCTCGGCCATATGCTCTAAAGCTAATATAAGAGTTAATGGCTCTCGGGGCATTAGATTAAGTGCATCAAAATCCTGAGATTGAGGCGTTTCAAATAATCTGTCACAAGCGATGCAATAATAATGGGACATATCGAATGCAGAACTATAATCCAAAACATGGTCGCCTATTGCATCGCTTTCAGCACAACTGCTATGTTCGAATATCCATTGTTGGCTAGAGGCGTCATTATAAGGCACCAAAGCAATACTTGCGCCATCCGCATTACTACCATGCAACACGGTCATCGTTTGAGTGTTATACTCACCTTTGGATACAATACGAAAACCATCGGTTACGTTGGGAAGTATCTTCCATTGTATGCGATAATGCCACGAATCTGTCGTACTTGTATCTACAATAGCACACACCGACGCGCCTAACGATTGGTAATTTCCAACAACACTCAATCTAACCGTATCGTCGACAGCCAATTTTATCATATAGTAACCACTGTACAGATACTCTATGCGCCATAACTGCTGCTGTTGCAAATAGGCGCGTTCAGCCTCATCCAAATACGACAAAGTGCGAGGATTTGACATTTGATACACACCATTCATATCCTCTGCATTCACAGTAATACGCTTGCCATTCAGATTGGTAATGCGATATACTCCGTCCGGAATAGTCCATTCTGGTTCTACTTCTTCAATAAACCACAATTGATACAGCGAATACTCTGGGGTACTACTCATTGGAATCGCAGATAAATATACATTGCCTGCCGATGTTGCAGATTGGCCACCGCTACTACCATTGGAATTGCCGTTTGCCGTCAATGCCAAGTACTGATTAGCCATCGGGAAAATGATAAACATTCCGTCTTCATGATAGGAAAATTGCCATTGCTGTGCCACAGGGTCTACCGCATTATAGATTTCCACATTACAGCCTGCTTGAACTTGACCTCCGGATTTGACAATATCCAGCACACGACCGTTGCCGTTACTACTGCACATTGCACCAATCATATAGCAATCTTCTTCAAGGTTGTAACGTAATCTAAACCTTTGTTCTACGGAATCATCTGCAGTCCATTGATATACATTGACTTCGTTGGCATTTTGTCCATAGTGAACGTTTAGATATTTACCGCTGCCGGCATTTCTAAAACGAACAACCGCTTCGTCTTGATAACCTGTAATCTCTGCCGCTGACACAAAAAGCTGACCGACAGAAAAACCACTCATCGTCAAACAGACCACCAGTAGGATGGATAGAATCCGACTGGTTAACCGACGTTTTTTCAACAACATATATACCTCCTTGTAAGACCAAAAACCATTCTTCTTCCTTCTCCTTAGCTGAAACACTCATCGGATTCACCTCCTTTTCAACTCCTCAATAACTATAACGATGGCTTCGTTCATTTGTGACACGATTTGGAAAACTTTTCATCTTTATTATAAAGTCCACCGCTTTGTCTGTCAATGCGGCGACTTTGGACGAATGCACAATTTTCGCCCGCTTTTTTTGCGAACTGCACAAAAAGAGCCTGTGCAAAACGCACAGGCTCTTTTTATATCCTTTATAGTAAGCAATAGGCTTTATCCACCGCCTGCAATTCACGCAGGGTGTCAATCTCGGTGATGTCCTCCATGGCACACTCGAGAATCTCCACCTGATAATCCTTGCGGTGGTACATCAGCGGCACCTGATCCCAAAAGCGCTGTTTGCCACCGGGGCTGTGGTAGACCTCCTCGATGTGGCTCTGCAGTTTGCGGCCGTCCTCGGCGTTCCAATAATACACCGAAAAGAGGTGGTGGCAGTCGGTGCCGCCCTCCTGCAGGCCGGTGACGATACCATTCTGCGAGGTGAGACACCAATCATCGGTGAGAGCAACGGGCACGCCCAAGCAATCGGAGGTGTAGTGATACTTGCGGATGACGGCAGGATGATTCACCACCAAATCCGCCTCCATCACATAGGCGTTCTCCAGCAAGAAACGGGCGCACATAGCCGAGGAGATGTTGTTGGTCTCGTTATACGCCGGATTCTCCAAAAAGCGAATCATGGGATATTTCGCCAACAGTTGGTCAAACTGCTCTGCCAAATGACCGCGGACGATATAAATCTCCTCGATACCCACCGCCAAAGCGGCGTCGATGGCGGTATCCAAAATCCGCTTGCCCTGCACGCGAATCAGGGGTTTGGGCGTATTCAGCGTCAGGGGCAACAGACGGCTGCCCAGACCTGCCGCCAAAAAAATGACGCGGCGCGCCCGATAGGGCTCCAGCACGGCGTAGCCGCTCGGGGTTAAAGTGAGGTCGGGGGTAATCCACGCCTGCTCGTGCAGGGTGGCCAAAATCTTATTCACCGTGCCCACGGACACGCCCACTCCCTGTGCAATGGCTCGCTGGGACCGCTTGCCCGTGGTGCGCTCCAAATAGGCGAGCACGTCAAATTCTTTTCTCGTCATAGGAATATCAGTAGATCCACTTGCCCAGCAGGCGGGTCTTTTCGTCGGCGTCGTTGCCGCGCATATCGGCGTAGTAGATGTCGGTGGGATAGCCCTGCACCTTCATCTCCTGATCCTTAAAGATGGTCTCGGGCAGGAACTTATCCTTCTCCTCCTGCACCAAGGTGTTGTAGAAGAAGTCGAACACGTCCTTGACAGCCTGATTGTTCTGCTTGCCCTCCACGATACCATAGCCGCAGGCGGTGTAGGGAGCGCCGGGCTCGAAGAACAGAATCTCGAAGGGCTGACCCTCGTTCTTCTGAATCACGGCCTGAGAGGTCATACCCATGGCGATGGCAATCTCACCCTGCACCAGCAGGTTGATGGGACCGGAGCCGGAGGAGGTGAACTGCATCATATTGCCGCTGGTGTAGAGGTCGTCGAAATACTTAAACGCCTTCTCCTCGCCCCAAGCGTTGACCAAGCTCTTGAGATAGATGTAGCCGGTGCCGCTGGACTTGGGGTTGGGCATGGCAATCAGATTCTTATACTCGGGCTTGAGCAAATCCTCATAGGAGGCAGGGGTAGGCAGGCCTTTTTGGGCCAGCATATCCTTATTCACCACGATGCAACCGCTGTAACGATGGGCCACCAGATACTTGCCGTCGCCCATCTTCATATCGTCCACATAGTGGTCGTTGCTGTAAGCGCTGATATCCGCCAGCAGAGTGGGCATCTTATCCAGATAGCCGACCTCCAGACCCCACACGATGTCGCAGGAGGTGCTGGTGCCCTCACTCTTCAGCAGGGCGGCGTTTTCGCCGGTGGAGCGGTACTCGATGACGATGTCATAGTCGGGGAACTGAGCGTTGAGACGCTCCTGGAAATAGGCGTTGATGTAATCCTCGTCGCTGGAATAAATCACGACCTTGTTGCCGCTATCGCCGCAACCGGTGAGAGCGGTCATGCCGCCCACGCACAGCACCAGAGCCAACAGCAGGGAGAAAATTTTCTTCATAGTCATAGTCAAAAACCTCCGTTTTTGTTTATTTTTGCAAATTATATCACGAAAATTGAACAGTGTCAAGAGATATTTTGCTGTTTTTTCGTATAAATAAGCCCATATGATTTGTGTTTTTGAACAAAAAGCGACTTTGCGACGGAGCAAAGGAAGTTTTTGCATAAAATGCAAAAAAGAATAGATAATCCGCCGCAGTTGTGATATGATAGGTGTAGAATGGTTAGGAGGTAGACCTATGCGTATTGCATTTTTTGATGCCAAACCCTATGACAAGCCTTCCTTCGACCGCTACGGTCAAGATAACGGCATTACGTTCAAATATTTCGAGACCAAACTCAACGAGGATACGGTGGAATTGGCCCAAGGCTTTGACGGCGTGTGCGCCTTCGTCAACGATACGGTCAATGCCGCCGTCATCGACCGCTTGGTGGAGTTGGGTATCTCCATCGTGGCTATGCGCTGCGCCGGCTACAACAACGTAGATATGCGCTACGCCTACGGCCGTGTGCACGTGGTGCGTGTGCCTGCCTACTCGCCCTATGCGGTGGCTGAGCACACCATGGCGATGCTGTTGACCTCTATACGGCGTCTGCACAAGGCGTATAACCGTACCAGAGACTTTAATTTCAGTCTGAATGGTCTGGTGGGCTTTGATCTGCACGGAAAAACGGTGGGTGTCATCGGCACGGGCAAGATCGGGCGGGTGTTTATAGACATTTGGAAGGGCTTAGGGATGCAGGTGCTGGCTTACGACCCGTACCCGAACAAGGAGGTTCAGGCGGAGTATCTGCCGCTGTCGGAGGTGT
>JAZPZT010000016.1:0-8658 GCA_045544815.1 Acutalibacteraceae bacterium
CCAGGCAAATAGTAATACGGTGACCGCTCATCGTGCATTGCCAAGATTTTACCGTCAGAAATCATCATAGCACACACTCTGTAATTAAATTTCTCATTGCCATTTTTGAAAGAAATATCCATCCCTAATCACCTCGTTAAACTCTTATTTATGGAATTGATTATACCGGAAAACTATGAATTTTTCAATGAAATATCGCTGACTCGATATGATATACGGCTTGCGCCGCATGATATATTTGCTTTGCAAATATGATATAATATCCGTTCCCACCATACGCGAAGCGTATATCATCTGCGAAGCAGATATCATAGCGTTAGCTATATCATCCGTGACCGTAGGGAACGTATATCATTGAAAAAAGTCACCTTTGTCGGTAGACAAAGGTGACTTTTTTCGTGGCGCGCCCGAAGGGACTCGAACCCCTGACCTCTTGATTCGTAGTCAAGCACTCTATCCAGCTGAGCTACGAGCGCATATCGCCGTATCGGCAACGGTTGATATTATATAGTACAATCACCCGTTTGTCAATAGGTAAACCGAAAAAAGTTAAAAGATTTTTGGAATATTCTTTCCTCTCATATCTCCCCTACTTTTGGGCATTCTACACTCGATTACACCGTAGGAGGGATTGCCGTGACTATCTCTGTCATCCGCACCGTTATACTCTATTTGCTGCTGATGATCGCCATGCGGCTGATGGGTAAGCGGCAATTGGGAGAACTACAGCCCTCCGAGCTGGTGGTCACGCTGCTGCTCTCGGATTTGGCGGCAGTGCCCATGCAGGAAAACGGCCTCCCTCTCCTCAACGGCGTGCTGCCCATACTGGTGCTGGTAGGGCTGGAATTGCTGCTGTCGGGGCTGATGCTCAAATCCCCTGCCGTGGCAAAGCTGGTTTCCGGGTCGCCGGTGCCCGTCATCCGTGACGGGGCGATGGACGCCGCCGCCCTGCGCAAGCTGCGGATGACGGTGGAGGATTTGGAGGAAGCGCTGCGGCAGCAGAGCATATTTGACGTCCGTCAGGTGCAGTATGCCATCGCCGAAACCAACGGGCACATCAGCGCATTCTGCTACGACACGGAGAAGCCGGACAGCCTTATGCCCGTGGTGGTGGTCAGCGACGGGGCACTGTGCGACTGGGGTATGCAACTCTGCGGACTGACGGAAGCGGCTCTGGGCGAGTATCTGCGGCAAAAGAAGTGTGCACAGAAAGACGTGTTTCTGCTCACCGCCACCAAAAACGGGCCGCACCATCTGCTGACACGCAAGGACGTGCAAGGAGGTGGGCTGTGAAACGCATATATATCGCGTTGGCGCTGTTGGCGGCGGTGGCGGCGCTGTGCGTGGGGGCGCACCTCTATCTGCACACGCAAACCGACCGTATGCTGACGGCGCTGGACGACATCGAGGATGCCTATCGCAAGGGCGACGTGGAGACGGCGCAACAGCAGGCGCAGGCCTTCGCCGCAGAATACCGCCGTGTCTGCGACTGGGTCAGCTGCTACGTGGCTCACAGCGAATTACGGGAAAGCCGTGAAACGGCGGCGCTCCTCCCTGCCCTGATAGCAAACGACGACCGCAACGGACTGTATATGGAAATCGCCCGTCTGCGAGCGCAACTGGAATACATCCGCCAAGTGGACGACGCCATCCTGCGGAATATACTGTAAAAAACACCCTACGGATACATCCGTAGGGTGTTTTGCTTTTTATCCAATGCCGCAAAAATCTTTGTACACCGTTAGGCTATCGTTCACCGCCGCCTGACGGTTGCTGTTGTCCATAGTCACGTAGACGTATTCGTGGCCGTCAGCGCCTTTCGTATAGGTCACAAGGGTATTGCGCGCCTGTGCGGTGTAGCCGGTCTTGCCCGCCTTAATCACCGATTGGTCCAGCGTCTTAAACAGAGTGCTCAACATCGTCAAGCCCTCGGGATGATGGTCGGTGGGGGTCATCACGTATTCCCGTGTGGACAGCACACGGCGGCACACCTCGTTTTCCATAGCGGCGGCCATAATCAGCGCCATATCCATGGCACTGGTCTTATGATCGCGGTCGTGGAGGCCGCTGGAATTGGTGAAATGGGTGTTGGTGCAACCCAGTTCTGTCGCCTTTTGGGTCATCAGGGCGGCGAAAGCCTCCTCCGAGCCGGCCACGTAGTTGGCTAAGGCGATGGTAGCGTCTGCACCCGAAGGGAGAATGCAACCGTACAGCAGGTCGTTGAGGGTGACGGTCTCACCCGATTCTAATCCTGTGATACTGGCGCCTTGCTCCCACAAAGGGTTGATGATGGTATACGACATGGTGTACTCGTCGGACAGATTTTCAATATTCTCCACCGCCACCAGCAGGGTCATCACCTTGGTGATGGAGGCAGGGTTGGCCGCCACGTTAGCGTTTTTCGCCGCCACGACACAGCCGTCGGTCATATCCAACAACACCGCATAGGTGCCGTCCACCTTATCCTCCAATGGGATGGTGTCCGCGTCCACCGCAGGGAAACGGTGCGGCGGCGCCGTGGTCGTGGTGGTGGGCGGTGCGCCGGGCGCAGGGTCATCCACCGACACGTCGGCGCCACGGGAACTGATGGCGTTGATAATCCAAATCGGCGTGGCGATAACCAGCGCCGCAATCGCTACCATCGCCAAAATCAGCAGAGCACGGCGCAAATACAGCAGGCGACGGCGACGGGCACGCATCCGTCGGCGTCTCTCCAGCGCCGTGTCCAAATCCTCAAACGAATCCCTCAAAGTGTCACATCCTCTTGATTTACTGGGCGGTCTGCTCCTTCAGCGTGACCTTAACGTAGTGGGTGGTCACGTTGCCGGTGCGGCGATCGGAGCGCAACAACTTCAGCGTAACTTGGTCACCCACCTTGTGGCGCGCCATCTCGGCACGCAGAGTGCCGTAGTCCACCACCTGCACGTCATCCACAGCCACAATCAAATCGCCCACCTGGGCAATGGTGTTCTCCAAACAAGAGCCTTCTTCAATAGAAGCAATCATAAAGCCGCGATAAATGCCCGAAGAAATGGTCTGACCGGTGATACCCAATGCCACACGACCCTGAACGTAGCCGTATTTCAGCAGGGAATCAATAATCGTCTTAGCCTCGTTGATGGGAATGGCGAAGCCCAATCCGTCGTAGCCGGTGGCGGCAATCTTAGCCGAGTTGATAGCCACGACCTGACCGTACTTGTTCAGCAGAGGGCCACCGGAGTTACCGCTATTGATCGGGGCGTCGGTCTGCAGGCACTTAATGGCGTAGCCGGTGTCCTCGTACACGTCACGGGCCTTGGCGGAGACGATACCTTGGGTAGCGGTCCAAGACAGGCCGGCGGCGTTGCCCAGAGCAACCACACGGGAGCCGACGGACAACTCATCGCTATTGCCGAATTCGGCAGGGGTCAAGTTGGTGGCGTTCACCTTAATCACAGCCAAATCGGTAGCCTCGTCCGCACCGATGACAGTGGCTTCCTCGTAGACGGTGCCGTCGTAGGTGGTAACGTCCACACGGTCGTACTTCTTGCCCGTGTTCTCATCAATCACACAGTGGCGGTTGGTGATGATATAGCCGTCCGCCGTCATCACAATACCCGAAGCGGCGCCAACCTCCACCAAACTGCTCTCGCCAAAATAGAAATTGTCATTCTGGCCATACATGGTGAGCACCACGGTGGAATCGTAGTTGCGGCTGACAATCTCCTCGGTAGAGAGGCCGCCGTCGTAGACGTAATAATCGTCGCCGTCGCCTACCTCTAAAGAGGGGCTATCGTCCTTTAAATTATCACCGCTCCCCTGAATGTTCAGCTGGGGTGCCTTATCGTTGGCAGAGGGTGCATCGTCTCCATTCTCTGTATCGGTATTCGACGAAGGGGTATCCGTATCGGTGCTATCCATCCATACGAAGGCGCCCCAAATACCAAACAGCACCACAGCCAATGCGCACAGAATGGCCACCACAGTCATCCAACCCTTACTTTTCTTGGGCGGCGCAGGAGGCGTGGGAGGCGTGGGAGGAGTATAGTATCCCTGATAAGGAGGCTGATAGCCGCCCTGAGGGGGCGGATAGGCGCCGCCGCCCGGATAGGGAGGCTGATAAGGCGGCTGTTGGGGCTGCTGCTGAGGAGCACGGGGCGGTACGTAACGATAGCTGCCGTCAGGCGCTACGTGGGTGGCAGGCTCTGCAGGAGCGACAGGCTCCGCAGGGGTGTCACCGGTGTTTACAGACTCCTCGGACGGAGGGGTAGAATCGGAGGGCTGCTCCGTTCCGTTGTTATCCCAGATTTCAGACATAGATACACAACCTTTCTCGGTTTTTCGATTCTATTATACACGATAAATAACGACATTTCATTAATAATTCGTGAAAACTTTTAATTACTCTCGAAATTTTCGGGGATCCAGAAAGTAAACTCGGTGTAATCGCCCTGTACGGAGCGCACCGTAATCTCGCCGCCGTGGAGGCGAATCACCGTGTGCACGATGTACAGGCCCAATCCCACGCCGTTTTTATCCAAACTGCGAGAGCGGTCGCTCTTGTAGAAACGTTCGAAAATCTGGGGCATTTCCTCGGGCGGTATGCCCTCTCCCGTATTGCGAATGCTCACGTGGACACGCCCATCTTCACGATACAGGCGAATGTGAATATTTCCGCCATCGTTGGTAAACTTAATGGCGTTATCCAAAAGATTATACAGCACCTGATTGAGCAGGTCGTAGTCGCCGCACACCTTTACCGATTCGCAATCCTCTACGCCTGTGATGGAAAGGCTCTTTTTCTCAATGCGTTGCTCGGAGGCCACCAGCACGTTGACCACGATGTCGGTCAAATCCAACTGAGTGGTATTCATCTTGAGCTCGCCGCTGTCGATACGGGACAAATCCAGCATGGAGCGCACCAAACGAGATAAGCGTTTCACCTCGTCGGACACAATTCTCATATACTGTGCCTGCTTTTCCCTCGGAATGGTGCCATCCAACATACCGTCGATAAAACCGGCGATGGTGGTCATAGGCGTTTTGAGCTCGTGGGAGACGTTCGCAATAAAGCTGCGGCGCATCATCTCCACCGAGGAGAGGGACACCGCCATACCGTTGAGCGCCTCGCCCAGTTGGGCCACCTCGTCCTTGCCCTTCACCTTGACCCGAGGGCTGAAATCGCCCTCAGCGAAGCTATGGGCGGCGGCGGCCATCTCACGCAAAGGACGGACGAAACGATCGGTCAGCAGCCATACGAAACCAAAGCTGAGAATCAACGCGCCCAAAACGGAATAGACGTAAATGGAAATATTGCTTCGGATGGTCTCCACGAAGGCGTCGTTGGGCGTATAGGCCACAACGTAACCCAGCACCATATCGCCTTGAATCACTACGGGCAACGCCGCCACGTGATGGCCGCTATCCAGCAGGCCGCCCAGCGTGCCGATGCCGTAATACTCGTTGCCTACTAAATTCACGAAGGTAGACAAGGAAACGGTTCTTTCAAAATGCAGGTCGTCGGTGGTGCCTGTGGCCAACAGGACGTCGCCCTGTGCATCCGTAATAAGCAAGGTGGCGTCGATGGCGTCGGACACCAACGTGAGCAACGGCTTTAGGCGGTTACCGTCCAAGCGATAAACCACATCGCCGTTTTTGTCCAACATGACGTCTGCAGAAGAAGCCGTGTGCTGAGCAATACTCTCAGCGTTTTCCAACAGCAACTCTTTTTTTTCGTTGGACAGGGCGTTGGCGGTGAGAAACAGCTGAAACAGCATCATCACCAAAAAGCCCAAAACGACCACCAGCGAGATGATGCTCAAATATTTGGAAAATACGCTCTTATACATACCTCGCCGGCCTCCTCTCCTGCGCGAATCGACTAAGATTAGTCCTCTGTATTGACCTCGAATTTATAGCCAACCTTGTAGATGGTTTTCAGCGTCCATTGGGTGGAAGCGCCCTCCAATTTTTCACGCAGGCGCTTGATGTGGACGTCGATGGTGCGGCTGTCGCCGTAATACTCGAAGCCCCACACCTCATCCAACAATTGATTACGGGTGTGCACCCGATTGGGGTTGCTGGCCAGATGGTAAATCAGTTCCATCTCCTTGGGCGGTGCGTCCACCACCTTACCGCAAACGCGCAACTCGTAGGTATCCATATTGATGTAGAGATTGTCGTATTCCACGATACGAGCCTTCTTCTCCGTAGTGATGCCACAGCGGCGGAGCACCGCCTTAATACGCGCCATCACCTCTTTGGTCTCGAAAGGCTTGACAATGTAATCGTCGGCGCCCAAATCCAGGCCCAAAATGCGGTCGAACACCTCGCCCTTTGCAGTGATCATAATGATGGGGCAAGCGGATTTTTTACGAATTTCACGGCACACCTGCCAGCCGTCGAGACGGGGCATCATCACGTCCAGCAGCATCAAATCGGGTTTGACGGTGTCAAAGGCCTCTAATGCGGCGGCACCATCGGTCATCACCTTGACCGCATAGCCTTCCTTCTCCAAGTACAGGCGCAGCAGTTCGCCAATGTTCTCATCGTCATCCACGACCATAATCGTAATCTCTGCCACAGCCTATCCCCTCCTTTTTATCATTTAGTACATCATCAGTGTACCACAAAAATCAAACATTGTATGAACAAAAAATAAAAAATTAGCCAATAATTCGTGAAATAAGAGTATTCGACAGCAAAAAGCCCTCACGAGTCAGGCGTATGCCCTCTCCATCCGCCACCACCAACGAGGCGGGCAGAGCGGCGGCACGGCGCACCCATTCGGTGGGAAGCGGCATGCCGAAGCGGTGGGCAAAATCCGCCGCAGACAGACCCTCGGTCAGGCGCAAGCGTAAGAGGGCGTATTCCTCTGCCGAGCCAACAGGGGCGCCGTCGCAAGAGTCCTCCACAGGCAGGTTGCCCGCCACGAAGGCGGCGGTATCCCGTGGATAGGTAAAACGATGACCGCCAAGGCAAGAGGAGGCGGCAGGGCCCAGACCCAGATAGGGCTGGCTGAGCCAGTATTTGAGGTTGTGGCGGCTCTCACAATTGGACAGAGCCGCATTGGAAATCTCGTATTGGCGATAGCCGTGGGCGTCCATTCGCTCAAATGCGGCAAGGTACAACTCCACGGTATCGTCCTCCGACGGCAGGTCGGGCGGACAAGCGCCGTAGGGCGTGTTCGGCTCGATTTTCAGCAGATAGGCGGAAAGGTGGGTGGCGCCCAAATCCGCCGCCGTATCCACGCTGTAGCAAGCGGAGGACACGGTCTGGCCGCCGACACCCAACATCACGTCCAGCGACACGTTTGCGATACCTGCGCGGTGGGCGTCCGCCACGGTGCGTGCCACATCCGCAGGGGTGTGACGGCGACCGAGGAGGGTAAGCTCTGCAGGGACGGCGGACTGCATACCCAAAGAGAGGCGATTGCCGCCTGCGGCGGCAAAAGCGGAGAGGGTATCCGCCAAATCGTCGGCCGGATTGGCCTCTAAGGTGATTTCGGCGGCATTGAGGGCGAAATGGCGCTGTGCGGCGGCGATCACCTGCGCTATGCGGCTACCGCCCAGCAAAGAGGGCGTGCCGCCGCCGAAATACAGCGTATCGGCGGTGACGGGCAGGCGGTGCGCCCATTCCTCCATAGAGCGCAGGAGGGCGGCGGTATAGGCGTCCAATGCCGCCTCTGCCTGCAAGGGAGTGCCTATGGCGGCAGAATGAAAATCGCAATAGGGGCATTTGGACACGCAAAAGGGAATATGAATATACAAGCCGATGGATTCCATAGGGCACCTCCTCTTAACCGTGTTATCGTGCGCTATGGCGCACGGTGATGCGTTTGCTGTGCAAAGGTGATGTTGCGCACGACGTGCGCAGTGATGGGGTGTGATTTCCTACATTTTAACATATATAACAAAGGATGACAAGGAAAATCGGCGGATTGCCACTTGACCGCAGGAGATTTCTCATATATAATGGGGTTAGGTACAAAATTCGACATGGAGAAAGGAACAATCGACATGGAGACTATGAATAAAGTGACATTGAACATCTGCGGCACCGACTACGTGGTGACCACCGACGAGACCCCCGGCTATATGCAGGAGCTGGCCGCCCAGCTGGATACCCGTATCCGCAACGTGATGAACAGCAACGAGCGCATTTCCATGGTGATGGCTACCGTCATCACCGCCCTGATGCAGGCCGACGAAGCGAAGAAGGCACAGATGTCTGCCGACAACCTGCGCAAACAGCTGAAAACCTTCTTTGACGACAACAACCGCACCCGCTCCGAGAGCGAGGCGCTGCGCCGTGAGATTGCCCAGCTGCGCCGTGAGAAGGAAGAGCTGGAGAGAAGGTTGGCTGCACGATGAAACATACCCTGCCGGAAGTTTTAGCGCCGGCGGGCTCACCTGAATGCCTGACGGCGGCGGTACGATGCGGTGCCGCCGCCGTTTATTTAGGTGTGGAGGAATTTAACGCCCGCCGCAACGCCCACAATTTCACCATCGACTCGCTGGGCGAGGCGGTGGCGTATTGTCATGCCCGTGGGGTGGCGGTGCATCTCACCCTCAACACCCTATTGCGTGAGGAGGAAATCGACCGTGCCGTAGAGGTGGCGGTCAAGGCCGCCGCCTGCGGCGTGGACGCCCTGATCGTGCAGGACGTAGGTTTGTGCCG
>JAZPZT010000017.1:0-2539 GCA_045544815.1 Acutalibacteraceae bacterium
CAAAATGCTGATGGATGGTGCCGCCGTTGATGACGATCTTGCCGCCGTAGCTGTCTGAATCACAGCCGCCGCCGATGGAGGCACCGTCGTCGGTACCCACCAGAATCACACCGCCGTTGATGGTGATGGAATCGACGTGCCCGCTGTCGGCGCCGCCGATGCCCGCACCGTCGTCGTCCAGAGACAGAGCGGTGACGTTGCCGCCGTTGATAACGACGTCGCCGCCGTTGCCGTCGTCGCCTGCACCAATGCCCGCGCCGTCATTGTCAAGACATTCGGCGTGGACTCTGCCGTCGTTGATCACAACCTTTCGGAAGCTGCTGAGGTAGGCGCCGCCGATGCCTGCGCCGTCTTCATCGGAAAGGGCAAATACGGTGCCGCCGTTTACGGTGACAGTACCTGCATCCGAAGCGGTATAGGAATCCCCGTCATAGGAGCATTCACCGCCGATGCCCGCGTTGTTGGCGGTGCCGACGGCAATGATGGACTCACTGTTCTTATTGACGGTGAGCTGGGAGCTTTCACTGACGTAGATGCCTGCCCGTTCGTACTTTGCGTCGGGCATAAAAAGGTTGGTGCCAAGCGCCGTGAGATTGACGTCAGCGCCGTCGGTCAGCCGCAGGGCGCCCTCTTCGCCGAACAGACGTAAATTCACCGCGGTGATATTGACCTTGGCACTCTCCACCGTAATGGAGTGGTTGGAAGGAGCGGTGGAGAAGAGCACGTAGTCACCCTGATAGGGGAAATATTCCTCGCCGAGGGTATAGCCGTCCTCGGTGATCACAAGATCGTCGCTGACGTGCACCAGACCCGTGGGCTGTGCCGTTTCGGTGGGGACCAGTCTCTCCAGCGCCGCCTTAAGCCCCCCTGTCAAGTGATCCTGCTCGTCCTGATGCGCAGAAGGGATAAAGAGGCGGGCCTTCTTGATCAGGGGAGTCAGCTTCTGAACGCTGTCCTTGGTGTAGTATTCAAGAAGATCGGGGGTGCTGTACAGTTGAAGGAGAAAGTCAACGTTATTTGTCTGATTATAGGAATAGAGGAAATCGGGCACGGAGTTGCGCCACAGATAATCAAAGCACTTGCCGTGGGTTCCGTCGGGGAAGGTAATGTCTACGCCAAAGGTATCACTGAGATTATGTCTGCCGATCCACATAAAGCTGTAGGTGGCATCCTTGTCAAAGGGAATGGCGTATTCTTCCCAATAATGAGTTATGTATTTGCGCACCAGAGTGAGGGGCTCGCCGTTTTTCAGCACGATGATGGCGCTGTTGTCCCAGTCGACCTCGTCTTCTGAGGAAAGGGTAAAGTGAATGGCGTTTTCCTCGTATTTCTCGGTGTAAAAATTACAGTTGAGGCACTCGGTTGCCTCTTTGCCTGCCTCGATCTCGGTGGCAGGAACGGTGTAAGTGAAAGTCTCGTGAGGGATCAGAGCGGTTTCGTCCATCTCACCGCATTTGCTGCAGGCAGGAACACAGTACTCGTCGTCATAGGCTAAGTACATACTCATATCGTGGGGAGTGATCTCACCCTCGTAATCGCAATAGTAGCAGTACTCATAGCAGCCCTCGGCGTTCCCATTAGCGTAGTATATCTGATGGTCTGCGGTGCCGAAGGAATGGTCACAGTACTCACAGACTTCGGTGTGGGTGTCACCGTTGTTGACGGAGATGATACTGTGGGCAAGGGCGGAGCTATAGCCCGCGGCGGGACAGGTTATGAAGCAGCTGTTATCGTCCGTATAGGTGCAGGTGTGGGCGCAGGACGCGGGGGTGCCGTTTGTAACGGTCACCACGCCGTTTGCATCGGGCGCGGGCAGGGGGGAACCGTCCTTCAGCGTGACGACGGAGCCATCGCTTTGATTGCTGTAGACGGCATCATAGTCGTCAGTGGAGTAGAATGTAACGGAGGAATTAGGCGCTACGTCAATGATAACGTTGGAGCCCTCATAAACGGACAATCCGTTGAGGCTGCCGTAGAAGGCGTTTTCTCCGTAAAATCTCAGGGTAACGTTACTGCCCTTGTCGATCTGCACACTTTGATAGTCGTGACCGGCCGCTACGGTATAATCGTGAAAATCGATGGTGCCGCTGTATTCCCGAATCATAAAAAATTCCGAGTTGTACCCTGCGAAAGCCACGGCATTGGAATGGGGGGTGGTCGTGGAATAGTCCACGTTTGTTTTGAAGACGGTTACCCCATAGGAGTCGTCGGTGATGAGAAACAGCGGGGCTTCTTCCGCAAATGCCAAAGTGGGCATCAGACCCAACAGCAGGCAAAGGGTAAGGATTATGCTGATCAAGCGTTTCATAATGGTTCTCTCCTTTAATATAATTGATTGTGTTGACAGTTGCACAGGGCGATCTCCGCAGTGCGGTCGGAGTAGTGGCGGCAGTCGCCGCACCAATCCTCCCGATGCATCTCGTTTTTCGGGCAGTAGTGCTCGCAAGGGGGTTGCACCACACTGACCAACGGCTGTCCGCTCTCTGTAAAGACGGGGGAGGCCGCAAAATCGGGAAACAGCGGCAGGGGATCCACGCTC
>JAZPZT010000018.1:0-16465 GCA_045544815.1 Acutalibacteraceae bacterium
CGGACGGCTGAGAAGGCCGTCCGTTTTTTTGAAAGCAATTAGCCCTCGATAGCACCCACGGGGCACTGATCGGCACAAGCGCCGCAATCGATGCAAGCGCCGGCATCGATAACGTACTTGCCGTCGCCCTCGGAGATAGCACCCACGGGGCAGCCCTCGGCGCAAGCGCCGCACATGATGCAAGCATCAGAAATAACAAAAGCCATGATTTTACACCTCCGTTTCGTTTATGTGTTAATCATATCACACTTTTCAAAAAATGCAATAGTTTTTTCTATCCAAATTTATCAGCCCTGCCGTTTGTTACGGGGATGACTGCCGCCGCGACGACGATGGTCAGTGCGACCTACGTGTTTATCCCCCTTAGGTTTGCCGTCCTGCTGAGGTTTGTGGTGGTGAGGTTTTTCCTCCTTCGGGGCAGGCTTCTCCTCCTTGGGCGCTTCGGGGGCGGCAGGCTCCTCGACGGCAGGCTCCGCCTTGGGACGGCTGTCACGCACGATGGCGGAGAGGTCGTCGCGGTGCATATCCACGGGAGGGCTATCGGGGTTCTTGTCCAAGCGCACCTTGACCTTACCCGTCAAGATATTGCTGTCGGTGACCACGCCACGGCCTTCGGGGGTCATCACCACGGCGCCCACCTTGGGGCTGAGTTTGATCAGCTCCTCATAGGTGTCTTGCTCGTACTTGAGGCAGCACATCAGACGGCCGCAAGAGCCGCTGATTTTGGTAGGATTGAGAGACAGTCCCTGCTCCTTTGCCATCTTGATGGACACGGGCTGGAACTCGTGCAGGAAGCGAGAGCAGCAGAAGGGCTGACCGCAGATACCGATACCGCCCAGTTTCTTCGCCTCGTCACGGACACCAATCTGGTGCAGCTCGATACGCACGTGGAGGGTGGCAGCCAAATCCTTAACCAGATTGCGGAAATCCACACGACCGTCGGCGGTGAAATTAAATGTGATCTTGGAATTATCAAAGGCATACTCGGCGTCCACCAGCTTCATCTCCAGGCCGTGAGCCTCGATACGCTCCTGGCAGATACGCATAGCCTCACGTGCCTTTTGCCGATTCTCCTCGTGGCGGGCACGGTCCTCGGCGGTAGCACGACGCAGGACGGGCTTGCGGTCGTCACGCTCCTCGGTTGCGGTGCGGTTGGCACGGGCCACGATACCGCACTCGATACCACGGGCGGTTTCTACCACCACCATCTCACCCGGCAGCAACGTCAGCTCGCCGGGGTCAAAATCATAAATCTTACCGTTTTCTTGGAAACGGATACCAACAACCATAGACATATCTATGTTCCTCCTTAGTAACCGCTGATGAAATCGCGTTACGATGATCAGCGAGAAGTTTTTTGCGGCGGGGCGAGACAAAAAGCACAGGCAATACCGGATGTATTGCCGAGCATTTTTGACCGCTACGACGGGAAAAGGGCCGCTGAGCGTCGTGACGCAGATGAGTCAGCGGTTACATCAATAACCTGCCGCTTGACGTAGGCAAGCGCAGAAACGGGTCAAAAACAAATTATTGTTCATATTGCGGGAGAGGGCAAACTGCAGTTGTTCCACCTGCTCCATCAAAGCGGTCAGGCGAGGTGCGGTCAGGCGAGACGCCAACTGCGCCGCCACCTCGGGGGAGGTGGACAGGGTAGTGGAGCCGCCGTATTTGCACACCAAAGCGTCCCGCAGAATGAGAGCCAAACCGGCCAGCACGCCGATGGTAAGGGGCTTTTCCTTCTCCAGTTGAGCGACGAGAGCCATCAACTCCGCCTCGGCAGGGGCGACGATGGCAGAGGCGATACGAGGGGTCAAATCCAACACCTGACGAAAGGTGCCGTCACCGATGCCGTCAATCACCTGACCGATACAGCCGCCGAAGAGACCGTGAGCACGGCGCAACGCGTCGGTGGATTCCTGCGGCAAACGGGCGGTGAGCACCGGCTGTGCCTCCTCCCAGGTGGTGGGAGCCAAGGTCAAGCACACGCAACGGGAGCGAATGGTCTCCAGCAAAGCGGTGCGGCTGTCGCAGGTGAGGATAAACAACAAATGAGCAGGCGGCTCTTCCAAAATCTTCAAAAGAGCATTCTGCGCCTGAGGGGTCATGGCCTGTGCCTCTGCCAAAATCATCACCCGATAGGCAGATTCGTTGGGCAGAAGGAAGGCGTCCTCACGTAGGCGGCGGATGGTGTCCACCGACAGCGAGGTGCCGTCGCCGCCCACTTCAGTCACGTCGGGCGACACCGCCTTTTGGCAGGCCGCACAAGTGC
This sequence comes from Acutalibacteraceae bacterium, assembly GCA_045544815.1. Lineage (GTDB taxonomy): Bacteria > Bacillota > Clostridia > Oscillospirales > Acutalibacteraceae > UBA5905. The sequence continues at coordinate 2,270 of JAZPZT010000018.1, forward strand.
CGCAGGGGCGGGCGGAGGGGTCGGTGTCGCGGCAGGTGGCCGCACGGGCAATCAGCCGTGCTAAGGTGCGACGACCACTACCGAGAGGGCCCTCAATGAGCAGGGCGTGAGGAAAGTGACCGGCGTCAATATCCGCCGCCAGACGCTGTTTGACCGCTGCGTTACCCGCAAACGTGCCGAATTGCATACGCTTTCCCCTCCTTGGCTCATAGTTAAGTTTATTATACACGAAAACGGGCGCTGTGACAAGTTTTTTTTGACAAGCAATAAGAAAGAGGAAAAAATATGAAAAATGATAGAGAAATCCAAGTTTTTTCTTGTTTTGAGGGGTAAAGTATGGTATGCTGAATGTGTATTTTTTGTTGGAGGTGGTACGTATGCCTATCGGTTTCGATAACGAGCTGTATATGGCGAAGCAAAAAGAGCATATTCTGGAGCGCATCTCCCGTTTCGACGGTAAGCTGTATCTGGAATTCGGCGGCAAGCTCTTTGACGACTATCACGCCGCACGGGTGCTGCCCGGTTTTATGCCGGACGCCAAAATCCGTCTGCTCCGCTCTCTGGCAGACCAAGCGGAATTGGTATTCTGTATCAGCGCCGACAACATCGAAAAGAACAAGATCCGCGCGGACTTGGGCATCAGCTACGACCAAGACCTGCTGCGCCAGATTGATATGGTGCGCGGCATGGGCATCGAGGTCAACAGCGTGGTCATCACCCGCTACACGGGACAGGCCGCCGCCGACCAGTTCAAGTGCAAACTGGACGCCTTGGGCATCCGCAACTATATCCACCGTCCCATCAAGGGGTATCCCTCCGATATTGACCACATCGTCAGCGAAGAGGGCTATGGCGCCAATCCCTACATCGAGACCACCAAGCCGCTGGTGGTGCTCACCGCCCCCGGCCCCGGCAGCGGCAAATTGGCTACCTGCCTGTCCCAGATTTACCACGAGCATCAGAGAGGTGTCGTGGCCGGATACGGCAAATACGAGACCTTCCCCGTGTGGAATCTGTCGCTGAAACATCCCGTCAATCTGGCCTATGAGGCGGCCACCGCCGACCTACAAGACGTGAATATGATTGACCCCTTCCATCTGGAAGCCTACGGTGTTACCACCGTCAACTATAACCGTGACATAGAGGCGTTTCCGCTGGTGCGCACCATCCTCGCCCGTATCACGGGCAACGACCAATTCTACCGCAGCCCCACGGATATGGGCGTCAATATGGCCGGCTACGCCATCGTGGACGACGAGGTGTGCCGCGAGGCCAGCTGTCAGGAGATCATCCGCCGCTATTACAAGGGGCTGACCGACCTGAAAATGGGCCGCGAGCGACAGGCCACCGTGGACAAACTGACCACCATTATGCAACAGTTGGGACTCAAGGAATCCGACCGCGCGGTGGTGCAGGCCGCCTTGGATAAAAGCGCGCGTGTGGGCGCCGCTGCCGCCGCCATCCAACTGCCCGACGGCCGTATCATTACGGGCAAGGCCTCTCCCCTACTGTCCGCCTGCTCGGCGGCGGTGCTCAACGCCATCAAGGTGCTGGCGGACATTCCCAAATCCGCCCTGCTGATGAGTCCGGCGGTGCTGGAGCCCATCATCGACCTGAAAACCAATCTGTTGGACAGCCGCAGCAGCGCCATTAAGCTGGATGACTGTCTGACGGCGCTGTACATCTGCGCCGCCACCGATAAAATGGTGGCCCGCGCGGTGGCGCAACTGCCCAATCTCCGCGGCTGTGAGATCCACTCCACCCAGATTCTCCATTCGGGTGACGAATCCATCCTGCACAAGCTGCGTATGAATCTGACCTGCGAGCCGGAATTCCCCGGCCGTAACATTTTGTACTAAAAGGAGCGTGAGCCTATGGAACTGAAAGGTAAAAAGATCAACTTCCTCGGCGACAGTATCACCGAAGGTGCTTGCCTGAACGATTGGAATAACGTCTATTGGATGCAAGTAGGCCGTCACACCGGCGCCATCGTCCGTGGCTACGGTATCGGTGGCACCCGTATTGCTCCCCGTCTGATGCCCGAGCGCCCCGGCGAAGAGGGCTTCGGTCAGTATTTCGGCTCCCGTGTGGAGAAAATGGATCCCGACGCCGACGTCGTCGTGGTGTTTGGCGGCACCAACGATTTCGGCCACGGTGACGTGCCGCTGGGCACCATCGCCGACCGTGACAACACCACCTTCTACGGCGCTCTGCACACGCTGTATCGCCAGCTGTGGGAGAAATATCCCACCGCCACCATCGTGGTGATGACGCCCCTGCACCGCATGGGAGAGCACGACGCTCTCAACGAGCACGGCCATCCCGTCATCGCCAGCCTCAAGGGTATTGCCGAGGCCATCCAAGAGGTGGCGGCCTATTACAGCTTCCCCGTACTGGATCTGTACGCCGTCAGCAACCTCAACCCCGAACTGCCTATCATCAAAGAGACCTATATGCCCGACGGCCTGCACCCCAACGACGAGGGGCACGCCCGTATCGCCAGCCGTCTCGAAGGCTTCCTCAAAGCTCTGTAATTCTTTCGATTTTTCGTTCCCAAGGAGGGTTTACTTATGTCTGAATTAATCGTATTTATTTGCTATTTCGTCTTTATGATCGGCATCGGCCTGTTTTTCTTCTTCCGCTCCAAAGAAGGTGGCGAAAAGGGCTATTTCCTCGGCGGCCGCCAAATGGGGCCCTGGGTGTCCGCCCTCTCCGCAGGCGCTTCGGATATGAGCGCTTGGGTGTTGATGGGCTTGCCTGCCTCCATCTATGCCATGGGTTTGGGTCAGGCGTGGATTGCCATCGGTCTGGGTATCGGCTACGCACTGAGTTGGCTGATTATGGCGCCTCGCCTGCGCCGCTATTCCATCGCCGCCAACGACTCCATCACCATCCCCCAATATCTTACCAATCGCTTCCTCACCAAAAACCGCGCCCTGCAGATCATCTGCGCCGTCATCTTCTTGGTTGCATATACCGTATACGCCGCCTCCAGTATTAAGGCCTGCGGCACCCTGTTCAATCAGGTGATGGGTATCGACTCCACCGTGGCGATGTATATTGCCGCCGCCATCATCATCAGCTATACTTTCTTAGGTGGCTTCTCCGCCGTGTGTTGGACCGATTTCTTCCAGGGTATGCTGATGCTGGGCGCGCTGCTGATTGCCCCCATCTTTGCCGTGTCTATGCTGAATCTGGGCGACCAGTCCGCCCTGCAAGAATTGGGCAGCGGCTACTGGAATCCCTTTGTCGACGATACCGGTGCCGTGGCGTGGAGAGATATTCTCTCCGGTCTCGGTTGGGGTCTGGGCTACTTCGGTATGCCCCATATCATCATCCGCTTTATGTCCCTGCGCTCGGATAAGGACCTGAAGAAGAGCGCGAAAATCGGTATCGCATGGACCACGCTGATTCTGATTTTCTCGGTAGCAGCCGGCGTGGTCGGTCGCCTGTTTATGGGCGGCGATTTGGCGGATTCCTCCACCGTCTTTATCCAGATGGTGCGCAAAATCTTCCCCGGTGTCATCAGCGGTCTGCTGTTGTCCGCTATTTTGGCGGCTTCCATGAGCACCGCCGACTCCCAGTTGCTGGCCTCCGCCTCTGCGTTCGCCAGCGACGTGTACAAGCCCGTCATCCGTAAGGATAAGGCTTCTGACAAGGAAATGCTGTGGGCAGGCCGTATCGTGGTGCTGGTCATCGCTGTGGTGGCACTCTTTATCGCCGCCGATCCCAACTCCGGCACCATTATGGGGCTGGTAGAGAACGCTTGGGGCGTGTTTGGCGCCGCCTTCGGCCCTGTGATCCTGCTGTCCCTCTTCTGGCGCCGCCTCAATTTCTCCGGTGCGGTGGCAGGCATCCTCGGCGGTGCCGCCGTGGATATCCTGTGGCTGGTGCTGCTGAAAGATTTGGGCATCTACGAGATTATCCCCGGCTTTATCTTCGGTCTGCTGGCCGCCGTGGTAGTATCCCTGTGCACCAAGGTGCCCTCGGACGAGGTCACGGCACTGTTTGACCGTGTGAACTCCACCGAAGAAATCGACACCGAATAAACCGCATAAGAAAAGCCGCTGTCCTTATGGGACAGCGGCTTTTTTTGCGTGTATCAATCGGCTTTGGTGGTCTTTGCGGCGGTAGTGGTGGTGGGCGGTGGTGTCAGGGAGACGTAGTCCATGCTGATATAGGCAGTCTCGCCTTGATACTCAATACGGCACCAGCCGTCCACGGTTTCGAGGGAAACCACCTCGGTGCCATAGAGAATCTGACCCATCAGAGGGCCGTCCACGGCAGGCTTGCGGCGGACGTTCAGCTTATTCGCCGTCACGTAGACGGTGGTATTGGCCGCAAGGGTGGGTGCGGCGGTCGGCGCCGCCGTGGTGGTCGTGGTGCTGGGTGGCTTCTGAATGGAGAGATAGGTAGCGCTGACGTAGGCAGGTGCGCCGTTATAGTCAATGCGGCACCAGCCGTTGGCGGTTTCCAAAACCTCCACCGCCGTACCATACACCAGCTGGCCCAGCAACTCACCCTCGGTGGTGGGCTCGCGGCGCACGTTTAGTTTGGTTGCGGTGACGTAGCACACGGGATAGACGACCGCCGTGGTAGTGGTAGTCGGTGTCTCAGTGGTGGTCGTGGTGGCGTCCTCCGTCTCATCACCCTTCAAAAAATCAAAAGAGCAGGCCGTCAGTGCCGTCACCAACAATACGGCGGTGAGCAAAACCGCCAGCCATCGTTTCGTCATACACATCGCTCCTTTCCGTTTCTATCTTCATTCTATACCTTTTTTTCTTTATTTACAAGTACAATTTACACCACGGCTTTTTGCGGTTGCTTTTTACGAGGGCGCATGGTATAATCGAACGCAAAGAGGCCGTTTTTGAGAAAGGATGTATGCTATGAAACGCACACTGGCTTTTCTGTTGGCTACGGTTATGATGTTGGGCTTGCTGAGCGGTTGCGGCAACACCGACGACCCGCCCCAGACCGACACCACCACCATTGCGACAGTCGCTACGACCACGTCCACCATCGCCACCACCCAAGGAGAAGTCACCACCACCCAAGGCGTGGCAACCACCACCCAAGGCGAGGTGACCACCACCAAGGGCGCGGTAACCACCACCAAGGGCGAAACCACGACCACGACGAAGAATACCACCAACACTACCAGCACCACCACCGCCACCACAAAGGCAATGGTAAAGGCGAAGCTGAATGGCGTCAGCCTGTCCGCCTACACCATCGTGATCGCCAAGGATGCGCTGGACTATGCTGACCGTGCCGCCGACTATATCCGTGACGAAATCTACACCCGCACCGGCGCCGACGTGAAGGTCGTCACCGATGACAAACCTGCTACCGCCCACGAAATCGTGGTGGGCGAAACCAACCGTCCCATCTCCAAATCCCTCAACCAAAAGACCGAGGGTATGCAGTTTACCATGATGGCCAAGGACGGTCACGTGGCTATGGAGGGCGATTATTTCATCATCGCCGCCGCTACCTATTACTTCGTCACCAACTACGTCAAGGGCGAGAACAGCAATACCTCCGTCCCCTCCACCGCTAAGGCGCTGACCCCCATTCAGGAAAAAGCCAACAATTACATCTTGCTCATCGGCGACGGTATGGGTATCAACCACACCAAGCTGCCCGAGGTGTACGACCTAAATCGTTTGGACAGTGACGAGGTAGAAGCCAACAATTTCACCGACAACGAGCATATCTTCTATGGTTATCTCTTCCCCCATCAGGGCTATGCCCACACCAACGAAATCGGCGGCAACGTCACCGACTCGGCGGCGGCTGCCACCGCGCTAGCCACCGGCTATAAGACCACAAACGGCCGCATCGGCCGCGACAAGGATAAGAAAGACCTGAAATCCATCACCGAGATTGCCGGCGATTTGGGTATGTCCACCGCTGTCATGTCCACTGAAAATAACAAGGGTGCGACGCCCGCCGGCTTCTCCGCCCATGCGGACGTGCGCGATATGTACGATGACATCGTGGCCAGTCAGGAGGTCACCAAAGAGAAGTACGGCACCATCATCGACTGCTACTACGATTATTACAACGGCTTAGGTATCAAATATTATCTGGAAAAAGCCATCACCGAGAATCTCGCAGAGGTGAGTAAAAACGAAAAAGGCTTCTTTATGATGTACGAAGAGGCCTATATCGACAAGCACAGCCACAATCAAGACAAGGAAAAGGCCACTTGGGCCGTTTATCGCTTCAATCAGGCCATCGCCTTATTTATGGAGTTTGCCTTCTATCATCCCGACACCGTGGTGATCATCACCGCCGACCACGAGACCGGCGGCCTGACCGATTTGGCCGGCGTGTACAAGTACAGCCACGGCAACCACACCGCCAAACTGGTGCCCGTCTTTGCCTACGGTATGGGCACCGAGGTGTTCCACGATAAGGAAATCGAAAACGTCCAGATTCCCAAGACCATCGCCAAGATGTGGGGACAGTCTCTGGCCACCGACACCAACGACGTGTGGCCTCCTCTGAATTAAAACAGCAAAAAAGGAAGCACGAATCTTTCGTGCTTCCTTTTTCTTTTACGTCATTTATACTTTCTCGGTGCAGGCTTCTTTTTTGGCAGTTTTCTTATCTTTAATATGCCACGGCAAATAGGCCAGTACGAACAAAGCGGTAATCGCCGATGCCATCACCAACAGACGAAGGGCAAAATTGGGCGGCAAAATATCCAAAATGGAGGGCGTGTCCTCGGGGCGTGCCATAAACAGATAATTGGCACCGGGGCCGATCATACGGTTGGCAAAATACGCAATCACCGCCAACACGATCAGACCGATATACGCCTTGAGGAAAGATTTTTTGTTTGGGCGCATTTGGTGGACGAAAATCATATAGAAAACCGCAATATAGATGATCAAATGCTCGGTCCAGAATTGATAATAGCGGAATCGGGTGGGGCCGGTATAGGAAAGCACCGTGGGCGTTGCCACAGCGAAAATCGAGCCGGTAAGCGCCCAAAAATAGGAGATATCGAACAAGGTTTGGGATTTGCCGATCACCATATAGCTGGCGAAAATCGCCACCCATCCGCAAACCGAGATCGGCAAATTATCCACGGGATTGGGTCCCAACGAGGGCATAGCGATCAATCGCCAATAGTAGGACATCTCGCTGATGATGGCTGTAAAAGCGATGATGTATCGCAACACCCTCTCGTTTTTCATCTCACGAATGCCGGTGCGAAAACGGTAAATCAGCAAAATAAGAGCAATCGCAACCAGTATCGGTGCGAAATGAGCGATGGTGAAATTGGTAAATTCCACACTCTCACCCTGCCCAAAAAAGTAAATCAAAAAGTCACGCATGATTATCCCCTCTTTCCTCAAACAGAGTATATCACATTCGACAATAAATGACAAGGAAAACGAAAAAGCCGCCCGATATGTTTCGGGCGGCTTTTCATTACATCTCCATAATGTGCTTGAGGATGTCCGCATCGGCGGGGCAAAAATCAAAATCGGGAATCTCATCGGGGGTAATCCAGCGCAGGTCGTTGTGCTCCAGCATCTGCGGCTCGCCTTCGGCGATGGTGGCGTGGAACAGGGTAAGATGGACGTGGATATCGGGATACCGATGGGTAGCCTCCATAAACGGCTCACCCACCGCCACGGTGATGGCCAATTCCTCGCGACACTCCCGCACGAGGGCTTCCTCTAAGGTTTCGCCCGGCTCCACCTTGCCGCCCACAAACTCCCACAGAAGGGCGTTTCCCTTATGGGCAGGGCGCTGACAGATGAGAAATCGCTTGCCGCGCCAAATCAGGGCGGCCACCACTTCGGTTAGCGGCATAGAACATCCTCCTTAACTTTCGTTGCTCCACAATGAATACAACGCAGCGGTCGGCAAATCATCCACCAAGCGACGCAAACGGCAAACCTCTTGTAAAGCAACGTTCACCGAGGCTTTCTGCGCTGAAAAAGGTTTATGTACATCTATCGTTGCCACTGGTGTCATCGATCTCAAAACTGCGGATTTTCCCGTCTGCTCTACTGCCAAACGTGCGTCAAAAAGATTGCCAAATGCAGATTGACACAAACTTCGCAAATCTCGCCACCGCTCTCCCAATCCACTGAACTCTACATCTACAATGCCATGGGCTACTTTATGAATTATGCGTGTGTTTTTAAGGCCTGTATCAAAATACACCCATGTAGATTTTGCAGGTTTGCCCTCAAAATTGCCTTTTATACAAAGCTCTCGATAAAATTGTCTCTGATAGCCACAATATTGCATCCAAAAATCGGTTACTGCATCATCAACTATCGGCTGGTATCCTCTTTTTTGTTTTTCAATCGCTTGCTCCATCAGTTGAGCCTTAAATAACGAGCGTCTATCTGACTGCGAGGTAAAATAAGCCAGACACGCCTCATACGGCACTTGGTAATCATAACGGCTTGCTTCAGCATTGTTGTCTAAATATCGTTGCGGCGCTACGATAAAAGTTTTGTACGCTTGATAGTCGCCTTTTTTTATTCCTTCACAGCCACGCTTGTGATATCGGGAAGCCTGCGCCGGCTGTGCTTCAGCATCAATTTTATCCTCAATTAGCAATCCGTAGTTTATGCTGCCTTTCGTCACGATTACGGTAATGTCGGACTCTCCGTCCTCATCGGTTTTAGACTGTTCCACCGATACCACTTCCGCATCCGCTAAACTGATTAGAGAGAGGAAAATATTAGCAAATTTTTGGCAAGACGCTATCTCTTCCATCAAGAGCAAATCCATATCCCTCTCACGCAAATCGCTAAATTGACATTTCGGCATAGAACATCCTCCTTATTACTTAAGATTATTTACAGCGGCGCAACAGAGATAAAAGCGTGCCGATGGGTGCATAGAGCCATTCTTTCACGTCGCCGAGAAAACGGCGGCGACCGCTTTTTCCCTTCGCCAAACACAAACCCGTAACCAAAAACGCCAAAAGAATCCACAGCATTGCCATATACATCGCTCCTCTATCAGATGATGTATACAGTATAAAGGAAGCAGTGGGCGATAATACGGACAATCAAACCAGCGTCTGCGCCCAATTGGTGAGAGCCACCATCAGGGGCAGCGTGACCACCGACAGCAAGGTGCTCAGCGACACCAGATTCACCGACAGGCGAGGATTGCGGTCGAAACGAGTGGCAAACATGGTGCAGGCGGTAGCCACAGGGGTAGCGATACAAATCATACAAGAGGTGAGCAGGTCGCCACGGACGCCGCAGAGCAGCAGGGCGCCCAGCGCCACCGCAGGCGCCGCCACCAAGCGCAGCGCCATACACAGCCAGCCACGCCCGTCTTTAAGGGCAGCCAACAGGTCGGTCTGCGCCAAATAAAAGCCCACGATCAGCATCGGGACAGGGGTATTCAGCGCCGCCAAATGGCCGATACCGTCCACAATCAGCCCGGGCACGGGGATAGGCAGCACAAACAGCAGAATACCTACCGCCACGCCGATGACGCCGGGGTTGAGCAGAATCTTTTTCACCGACAGACGGCTCTCGCCGCTCATCTCCGCCAGGCCGTAGGTCCACAAAAACACGTTAAACACGATGACGTAAGCGGCGCAGTAGAATACGCCCACGTCACCGAGGATGGCCTGCTGGAGAGGAATGGCCATATAGCCCGCATTGGAAAAGACGGTGGCCACACGGAAAACGCGGCGGCGGTCCTCATCCTTGTCACGGAACACCACCTTTGCCAGCAGAATCAGCAAACCGTGGGTGACCGCGGCCACCGCAATCACCGTCAGAAAACCCCATAGCATGGCAGGGTCAAACTCGCGGATACAGGATTTCACAATCACGCAGGGCGTGGCAATATACAACACCAAATTGGCCAGCGCCTTCACCGCACCGTCGGACAGCAATTTCATCTTGGCGCACACCACGCCCACGCCAATCAGCAAAAACAGCGTCAGCACCTGAGAGGCAACGGTGAGAAAATCTTGTAACATATCCCTAAGACTCCTTTGTTAGTAGCTCTTTCCTATCATAGCACATTTTTCTGTTTTTCAACAGCCCAAATGCAAAAAATAAAAAAATTTAGCCTTTTAACGAATTAACACTTTACAAAGGTAAAGTTTTGTTGTATAATGACCTCACTCAAACAGGGGCGACCCTGAAAATTAGGAGGTAATTTTTATGAAAAAGGTATTATGTTTGGTTATGGCGATGCTGATGTTGACGGTGGCTCTGACCGCCTGCGGCAAGACGGACGATGCTAAGACGGATATGGAATACGTCAAGGAAAAAGGCACGCTGATTGTGGGTATCACCGACTTTGCCCCCATGGACTATCAGGACGAGGACGGCAACTGGATTGGTTTTGACGCCGATTTGGCTAAGGCTTTTGCCGCCAAACTGGGCGTGGAAGTGAAATTCCAAATCATCGAGTGGGATAGCAAAGCTTTTGAGCTGGACGGCAAGGCCATCGACGTGGTGTGGAACGGTATGACCATCACCGATAAGGTGAAGGCGGCTATGGATTGCTCCAATCCCTACTGCAACAACCAGCAGATCGTCATCGTCAAGAAGGACGTGGCGGATCAGTACCAGACCAAGGAGAGCGTGAAGAATCTGAAGTTTGCCGTAGAGGACGGCTCTGCCGGTCAGGAGCAGGTAGAGGCTTTGGGCGCTCAGTTCACCCCCGTAGGCGATCAGGCCACCGCTCTGGCTGAGGTGAAGGCCGGCACCGCCGACGCCGCCGTCATCGACAGCCTGATGGCAGGCGCTATGGTGGGCGAGGGCACCGGTTTCGCCGACCTGATGTACACCGTGGGTCTCAACGACGAGCAGTACGGCGTGGGCTTCCGCAAGGGCTCCGATTTGGTGGCTGAGCTGAATCAGTTCTTCAAGGATTACTACGCCAGCGGCGAGATGATGAAACTGGCACAGAAATACGGCGTGCAGGCTTCTGTCATCGAGCAGAAATAATTTTACGTTTAAGGATTTTGCGTTATGTCTGAGTTTTTGACCGTTATTGAAGCCCTCAACGAGGGCTTCGTAGAGACCCTCAAGCTGTTTGCGGTCACCCTGTTGGGTGCCCTACCGCTGGGTCTGATCATATCCTTTGGCTCTATGACCCGCTTTGCCCCCCTGCGGTGGCTCACCCGTACGGTGGTGTGGGTGGTGCGCGGCACGCCTCTGATGTTGCAGCTCATCATCCTCTTCTACGTCCCCGGATTCGTGATGGAGTCCAATCCCTGGGCGATAGAAAACGGCCGCTTTTGGGCGGCGGCGGTGGCCTTTATCCTCAACTACGCCTGCTATTTCTCCGAAATCTATCGCGGCGGCATTCAGGGCGTGCCCGTAGGTCAGCAGGAGGCGGGTCAGGTGTTGGGTATGACCAAGAGTCAGATTTTCTTCAAAGTCACCCTGCTGCAGATGATTAAGCGCATTGTGCCGCCCATGTCCAACGAGATTATCACGCTGGTCAAGGATACCGCCATCGCCCGTATCATCGCCTGGCAGGAGCTGATTTATGCCGGATACGCCTTCCTCAAAGGCTCCCACGGCATTTCGGGCCTGATGTGGCCGCTGTTTTTCACCGGTCTGTATTATCTGGCGTTTAACGGTGTCCTCACCCTATTCTTCGGGTGGCTGGAGAAGAAAATGAGTTATTTTAGGAGTTAAAGCTGTGGAAATCTTACGTGTAGAAAACATCGTGAAAAGCTTCGGCAAGGTAGAGGTGCTCAAGGGTATCGACTTTTCCTTGGAGAAGGGGCAGGTGCTGTCCATCATCGGCTCCTCCGGCTCGGGAAAGACCACTCTGCTGCGGTGTCTGAACTTTTTGGAGACACCGGGGCAGGGGCGCATTACCGTAGAGGGCGAGAAGCTGTTTGACGCCACCGACCTTCAGCGGATGACCGATCGTGTTATCCGACGGAATCGTCTGCATTTCGGTCTGGTGTTTCAGCAGTTTAACCTCTTTCCGCAATACACCGTCAAGCGCAACGTCACCCTGGCGGAAGAATTGCTGGCCAAGGAGAAAATTAAGACCGAGGGCCATTACAGAGGCTGCTCCACTATGAAAGAGGCGCTGGAGGCGATTGGTCAAAACGCCGACCGTCTGTTGGAAGAGGTGGGGCTATCCGCCAAAAAGGACGCCTATCCCTGCCAGTTGTCGGGCGGTCAGCAGCAGCGTGTGGCCATCGCCCGTGCGCTGGCGCTGAATCCCGATATTCTCTGCTTTGACGAGCCCACCAGCGCCCTCGACCCTGAGTTGACCGGCGAGGTGCTGCGGGTCATCCGAGAGTTGAAAGAGGCAGGGCGCACCATGATTATCGTCACCCACGAAATCGAATTCGCCCGTGACATATCCGACGTGGTGATGTTTATGGACGGCGGCGTGATTGCCGAAATGGGGCCGCCGTCTCAGGTCATCGAAGCACCGCAAAATCCTCGTACAAAAGAATTCCTCGCCCGTTTCAGCGAGCGAGCGTAAACCGACAAAAAGGTCCGTGGCGTCAACCACGGACCTTTTTCTGCGTTGGAAACAAATTCTTCGTATATTTTGCCATAAAGCGGTTGACATTTGTGAAAAATATGGCACAATAATGAGTGGCGTTTATTGGATTAAACGAAAAAATGAGACAAAGAGGTGGCAATTATGCCGACACAATACATCAAGCGAAGCAGTGGCATTCTGATGCCCATCTATGCGTTACCCTCTCCCTACGGTATCGGCACCTTGGGCGCCGCCGCGCGGGATTTCGTGGATTTTCTCTCCGAGGCAGGTCAGTCTTGGTGGCAGATTCTGCCCGTGGGTCCCACCAGCTACGGCGACAGCCCCTATCAGAGTCCCTCCACCTTTGCCGGCAATCCCTATTTCATCGACCTGGACCTGCTGGTAGAGGACGACCTGCTGACACGGGAAGAGATCGACGCCCGGTATTGGGGCAACGATCCCCAGCGCGTGGACTACGGCGCACAGTATGAAAACCGCTATATCCTGCTGCAAAAGGCTACCCTGCGCGGTTGGGAGCGTGACGCAAAAGAGGTGGAGGCCTTCGTGGCGCAAAACGCCTCTTGGTTGCCCGACTACGCCCTGTTTATGGCGCTGAAGCGTCACTTCGGTATGGCCTGCTGGCTGGAATGGCCCGACGAGGACGCCCGTCTGCGCAAGGCGGAGGCACTGGAGAAGTACCGCGCGGAATTGGCAGAGGACATTCGCCTCTTCACCTATATCCAGTACCTTTTCTTCCAACAATGGGCCGCCCTGCGGGATTACGCCCACGAAAAGGACATCGGTATCATCGGCGATATGCCCATCTACGTGGCGCTGGATTCGGTGGACGTGTGGGCCAACCCCGATTGCTTCCAGTTGGATGAAAAAGGCTTCCCCACCCAGGTAGCAGGCGTGCCGCCCGATTATTTCTCCGAAAACGGTCAGTTGTGGGGCAATCCCCTCTACGACTACGAAGCCATGCAGAAGGACGGCTTCGGCTGGTGGATTCGCCGTGTAGAGGGTGCCACCAAGATTTACGACGTGATTCGTATCGACCACTTCCGCGGTTTTGCGGCCTACTGGTCGGTGCCCTACGGCGCAGAAACCGCCAAGGAGGGTCAGTGGATTGTCGGCCCCGGCATGGCACTGGTGGGCGTGCTCCGCGACTGGTTCCACAACATCCGCTTCATCGCCGAGGATTTGGGTTTCCCCTCCCCCGACGTGGTGCAGCTGTTAGCGGACTCCGGCTTCCCCGGCATGAAGGTGCTGGAGTTTGCCTTTGACGCCGGCGAATCCAGCAACTATCTCCCCCACACCTACGAAACGAACTGCATTTGCTATGCCGGCACCCACGACAACGAGACGCTGGCCGGCTGGATAAACGGAGCGGCCCCTGCCGACCTCAACAAGGCGGTGGCCTATCTGGGCCTTAACGAGGATGAGGGCTATGTTTGGGGTATGCTGCGTGGCGGTATGAGCAGTGTGTCCAACCTGTTCATCACCCAAATGCAGGACTATCTGGAACTGGATAACACCGCGCGCACCAATACGCCCGGCACCGCAGAGGGCAACTGGCAGTGGCGTATGTTAACCGACGCCATCACCCCTGCATTGACCGAGAAGATTGCCACCCTCACCGCACTGTACGACCGATAAAAGAAAAGTCACGGGGCCCCTTTGGCCACGGCCTTTTTTGGTTTGGTTTTGGGGGGGTCC
>JAZPZT010000019.1:0-20881 GCA_045544815.1 Acutalibacteraceae bacterium
CACAGACACCGCCGTAGGGACGGATGTTCAGCACGTGGCAAGAGCCCTCGCCAAACACCTGCTCGATGGCAGTCTTGAAGGTGTCCAACATCTCCACGGGAACGAAATTCTGGGTGGTGCCGCCGAAGCCGCCGCCGTGGACACGCCAGGCGCCCTTGCCCTCCAGCAGGCGGTGAGCCAAAGCCAGAGCCAGAGCCATGCTCTGCTCGCGGACGTCGTGGACGGCGTAGACGTTCTGCAGGTACTGGAAAGAGGAGTTGCCGGAGGCGATGATGAGACGCTTAAACTCGTCAAAGTCGCCCGCCTTCAGAGCGGCAACCTGCTCCACCACACGGTCGTTCTCCTGCAGGAAGTGGATGGCACGCAGGATGGCGCGGTCACCGTGTTCCTTACGCAGGGCGACGATATTGGCCAGCAGAGTCTCCATATTGGTCTGGCGCAGGACGGGCACGCCCAAAGAGGCGGCCACCGCCTTCATCTCGCCGGGGACGGCAGCGTATTCGTGGGTCAGGTCGGCGTGGTCGCCGCCCACGTCCACGATGCACAGGGCGTGACCGGTAGCCGCAAAGTCCACGTCCACCTTCTCAATGATGGGGTTGGCGGGATCGGCAAAATCGATGGTGATGATATTACCCACCGAGGAGGCCATCTGATCCATCAGGCCGCAAGGCTTGCCGAAATACACGTTTTCGGTGTACTGAGCAATCTGGGCAATCTCCACGGCGCTGACCTTACCCTCGTTATACAAGTGGTTGAGGATGACGCCGATGAGCACCTCGAAAGCGGCAGAAGAGGAAAGACCACTGCCCTTAAGCACGTTGGAGGTGGCGTAGGCGTCAAAGCCGCCGATGGCGTAATCCAAATCGGCAAAGCGAGCGGCGGTACCACGAATGAGAGCGGCGGAGCCGTTCTTTTCCTCCTCCACGGGGAGCAACTCGGAAATGTCCACCTCGATGATGGGGTAGCCCTCGGACTGCATACGGATGCCGCCGTCGGTAGGACGCACCACGGCGATGACGTCCAAATTGACCGAGCCGGCCAGCACGCGACCGTAGTTGTGGTCGGTGTGGTTGCCGCCAATCTCGGTGCGGCCGGGGGCGGAGAACAACAGCAGATCGCCGTCACCGCCAAAGGTGGCGGCGAAGCCTTCTACTGCGGCGGCGTAGCGCTCACGCTGAGCAGACACCTGAGCCGCACCATACAGAGCAGAAAAAGCGGTGTCGTAACCGCCACTGCGAATTTTATCCAACAAGGTTTGAGCAGACATTGTTTGACCTCCTCGTAGTTTTCTAAGTTTATTATAGTATGTGCTACGCAAAAGTGCAACACTTTTATTCGGCATTTGTATGGACAAATGTTGCATAATGTGATATAGTATAACCAGCAAATCGCCGAGGAGGGGTAGATATGCCACACGAAAAGTTTCAATTTCGAGATACGCTGCGCGAAAACGCCGGTCTATCCGTATACAACACCGGCTATGAACAATGCGACGGCGGCTACATTTGGGGCCCTGCCCTGCGTGACCATTACCTCATCCACTACGTGGTATCCGGCAGTGGCACGCTGCGGTGCAACCAGCAGGAATACCACGCCGAAGCCGGCATGCTGTTTATCATCTTTCCCTCCCAAGTGGCCAGCTATCAAGCCGACCAAGACGACCCTTGGCAATATACTTGGGTGGGATTCAACGGCACCGATGCCCGACGCTTGGTGAAACTGACGGGACTGACCAAAGACAAGCCCGTATGGCGCAGCGAAAACCCTGAGGCCACCTATGCCCTACTACGCAGTATTGCGGACGCCAGCGACCACACCGCCGCCGCCGACGCGGAGATGGTGGGACGGCTGTATCTGTTTCTGGCCCATTTGATGAAGGAAAACCACGGGCAAACAGCCGGCGATACCCATCAAGCCTACGTGGCCAACGCCCTGCGGTATATTCAGTACAATTATGCCAGCGACATCGGCGTGGCGGATATCGCTCATTACGTAGGAATCAGCCGCAGTCAGCTGTACCGTGCCTTTCTGCAACAGTTCGGCGTATCTCCGCATACCTATCTGCAGACCTATCGCATCAACGAAGCCTGCAGTTTGCTCCGCGACCCTGCCTATTCGGTGGCGGAGGTGGCAGGATCGGTGGGATTCAACGACCCGTTGTATTTTTCCCGTGTGTTTAAGTCCATCAAAGGTGTGACACCTTCGGACTATCAAAAAAAGCGAAAGCCATAACGAAAAGCGGTGAGCACAACGCTCACCGCTTTTTCATTCGTCTCGCTCCAGTTCTTCACGGAGGCGGCGGAGAATCCGCTTTTCCAGACGAGATATGTAGGATTGTGAAATACCCAAACGATCCGCCACCTCCTTTTGGGTATGCTCCTGCTCGCCGCAAATACCAAAACGCAGGCGCATAATCTGTTGTTCCCGTGGCGGCAAACGCCCCACACAGCACAGCAATTGGTGTCGCTCCGCCTCCGCCTCCAAATCCCGATGTACCACGTCAGCGTCGCTGCCCAATACGTCCGATAAAAGCAGTTCGTTGCCGTCCCAATCCACGTTCAGTGGCTCGTCAATGGAGATTTCGCACCGCTTTTGAGCAATTTTACGCAGGTGCATAAGGATTTCATTCTCAATGCAGCGGGAGGAATAGGTTGCCAGCTTAATATTACGGCTGACACGGAAGGTTTTGACCGCCTTGATGAGGCCGATGGTGCCGATGGAGATGAGGTCCTCCAAGCCCACGCCCGAACTCTCGAATTTGCGAGCAATGTACACCACCAAGCGAAGATTATGGGTAATCAGGGTATCCCGTGCAGCCTCGTCCCCTTGCTCCAAGCGCAACAGCACCTCCTGCTCCTGCTCGGCGGTGAGGGGCGGCGGCAACACCTCCGCTCCGTTGATGTAATGCACCCAATGGCGGCCCAAAAGCCGCCTCCACAGCCGCCGCAAACGGCCAATCAGCTTGTAAAGCATATTACCTTGTCACCCTTTCATCGTATGTAATCGCCCAATTCGATGCCCAAAAGACCGTTGTATTCGCCACGGCTCAAACGCTCGCACACCGCCACGTAGCAAGGCGGCAGGGGTATCTCTTCACTCCCGGTCACTGCTACGGCAGAGGACGGGATAAAGGCCGGAAGCAGGCCGTCGCCGCCTAAAGTATCGTAGGGAATCAGCCGCCAGCCGTCGCCCGGTGTGAGGTGCTCAATGGTGGCAGGGACAGATAGGATGTTCTCTGCTGTGGCTCGCTCCACCACCAAGACAGGATAGCCCGAAAAGGGCTCGACAAGATGATTGCCGCTGTCGTAGAGGCAGGGAAAGGTCACCTGCCGCCCCTCGTAAGTCAAGCGCACCTGCAACAAGTGCTCCTTCGGCGCACGGCGACGGGACCATTGCTCCCACAGCCATAATACACCGTAGCACACCACCGTAAGCGCTACCAACAGAAGCGGCGGCACGGAATAATACACCACGCCGTTAGCAACATAGAAGCCTTGGGGTGCTACGAAGAAGTATAGTGCACCGCAGAGACCGGCGAAACCTACGGAATAGGCGAATAAATACAGCACACGGCGCCACCAATCCCGCCAGGAGCGGCGGCGAAAAGCCACCGTCACCATCACCGCCGCCGACAAAAGGCGAATCACCAGCGTCAACCACAGCGGTAGCGGCGGCAGTAACAGCGTCAGGCAGGACAGTGCGCCAACCAAAGCGCCCACAGCCAGCCGCCACGCCTTGGCGCCGTCTCCCGCGGTGCGGCGCACGGCAAGCAACAGCAGATAGTCTATCCACCAATTCAGCGCCAGTAAAACGTCTACGTATATCACCATCATCTCACACCCTTTGCCCTCTCTATTATACGGCGGCGGTAGGGTGCTATTTTGCCGAAAGAAGGCGGCAAATAAAAAAGGGACAAGGGTTGTTTTATCAGAAAAAGTGTGGTATACTGTCTGCATTCTCCCAAAGGAAGTGACACGATGGAAACCATCCGCACCGATGAATTGGTCGCCCGTCAGTTGGGCGTGGATATGAATACTGCCGCCGCTCTGATTATGGAGGGGCGTATTTGGATCGGCAACGTACCGGCGGAAAAGCCCGGCTCTCCCCTGCCTGCCGACACGGTGATCACCTGCCGCGAAAAGGCAAAAAAATACGCCAGCCGCTCCGGCTATAAGCTGGAAAAGGCGCTGGCGCATTTCGATATTGACCCTGCCCACCGCATTGTGTGCGACATCGGCGCCAGCAACGGCGGATTCACCGATTGCCTGCTGCAAAACGGCGCACAGCGTGTGTTTGCGGTGGACGTGGCCTATGGCATTCTCGATTACAAACTGCGCATTGACGAGCGGGTGACGGTGCTGGAGCGCACCAACGCACGCAACCTCACCCTCGAGCAGTTGGGTGGCACCCTCTGCGATATGGTGACGGTGGACGTGTCCTTCATCTCGCTAAAAAAGATCTATCCTGCCATCCATCGAGTGCTCAAAGAGGGCGGCGAGGTGGTCACCCTCATCAAGCCCCAGTTTGAGGCAAAACAGAAGGAATTGGGCAAAAACGGCATACTCAAAGACCCTGCCGCCACCCTGCCGCCGCTGATGGCGGACCTCTTCGCCTGCGCGGCGGAGAATGGACTGACGGTGCTGGGACTGACGGTATCCCCCATCCACGGCACCAACGGCAACGTGGAGTATCTGGCTCACTATCGCCACGCCGCCCCCTCTGAGGAAGAGATGGCGGCCTATCCCGCCATGGTGGAAGCAGTGATGGAGCTACACCCCGGCGTGTGATAAATGAAAAAGCCGAGCAACGAAATGGTTGCTCGGCTTTTTTAAAATGCAACCTTACTCGTCTGCGTCCAGCACAGAACGAAGATACTCTACCTCTTTTTTTGTCATAGGAGACACTTGTTTTTCGTCCTCACTGAGGATTTCCTCGTGCTCCATATCGATGAAATAAAGGGCGCCGCCAATCGTGTATTGGGCGTCGTAGGTGCGGTTGAGGCTGTCATTTTTCGCCCAATTCGTCCGCAGGGCAATGGAACGCATCTCGGGCGTATTCAACAGGCGGGCGTCATTGGAATAATAATTGACCTCGAAATCCTCCCAAATCCAAACTTCGTCATTCGTATCCGAATAACGCGCCAACACCCAATCGATCATATTGGTTCGATCCGCCAGTCGAGTAAAACATGCCGTCCAAAACATCGTGTACACCGTTCGACCTTCGGTAGCGATGATGATTCCGCTATCAATATCATAGTAATACGTATCGCCGTTGAGGACTAATTGGACGTCAAACAACACGTCGGGTGAAGGCTTCCAAGTACCCCACTCTTCATCGATCATCGTGGAATACAAAATGTGGTGCAAAACATCTCCTTCAAAGCTCGTCATAGCTTTGCTCCCCTTCACGGCAGAGTTTTGGGGATGGACGGCAGGATTCACCAGGAAAGAAATGGAATCGTCAGGAACTCGGGCACGAAAATGGGAGGTCAGTTCGGTAACGCCCTTCAGGTCGGTTTTCTTAATCACGGAGACAATAATCCACTCTCCAATATCAGCCGTAACAAGTCCGTTGTAGGGCCAAAACTCGTCTACGGCGACAGAAAGAACGGTGCCATCTGCCGAATAGGTGTACACAGCCGCGCGAGGTCGTGCCATACCGCTGGCCGTTTCGTGATAGGTGAGCAACAATGCATGCTCCTCAAAGAAAGCGGCATCGTAATCTTCTGCGAAGATGGGCAAACCATTATTGATATGCGTTTTGTGAAAGGCTTTCAACGCATCCGAAGAATCGATGGATACGACCGACGAGGCGCCAAACAACTTCTCAATCTGCCGATCGGTCATCTTATTATTAATCGTGCAGTTAAAAATGACCGTAGCGGTTTGGGTTACCTCGGGCTTGGTGGGAGACGTAGTCGTTGTGGTAGTCGGCTTCGCCGTGGTGGTGGGTTTTGTGGTGGTGGTAGTGGTGGTGGGAGGAACCGTAGTAGTGCTGCTGCCACTGTCGCCTTTCTCCAACTGGAGGAAATTGATATTAAGCGGCGGATGGGCGGCGGAAAAGGCGTCGATGATGTTCTTCGCCTGCTGAGCGGTGATGTGCTTATAACCCTCGTTGCTATCGCCGGGAACCTGGGTGGTGTGGAACCAAAAGCCATCCGTATCCGTAATGGAGGCTAAGCTGTCCACCAAGCCAATCTCCACGGCATAATGGCCGTCGTAGGTAACGCGCTCTACGAAGGTGAGTGTCCCATCCACAAGCCGGTAGAAATCGGTGCCGCTGAGAGCGGCTCCGCCTGACCACTGATGCTCAATGTAGCCGTCTTGATGGAGATAATACTGACTGCGCTCACCGGAACTGAGCAAATGGACCAGTTTGCCGGCCTTGATGGTGTATGCGTCGTACACATAGTTACGCGTGCCGTAGAATCCGTTATAGGCGGAAATCAGCAGGTCGTTTTGTCCGTTCTTATCCAGATCCACCACTTTGATGCCGATAGCAAACATGGGGTCAAGGTGCTCGCGGAAAATCAAATAGGAACAGTTCGGTGCCTCAGCAGAGGGAGCCAGACCATAGCAGTAGTCGACAATCTTTTTCAAGAGATCGTCGTATAGGTCAACGCCCGTCTCGAGAATAGAATAGGTCGTGGCGTTCCACAACGAGGCGGCGTAAATGGCGTTGGGGAACCCCTCCTGCACATAGCCTGCGTACAAAACGCGCAACGCATTGCCCACCTCGGGAGCACAGCCCGCCGGAGCGTACCGGGTATACACTTTCAGCGTTTCGCCCAGCTCTTCGGAATACTGTGGGTTGACCTTTAACAGGACGTACTCCTCTTCCTTGTTCCACGACAACACGGTGCCGGTAACCTGAGCGTTGACGTCCGTGAGATCGCTGGACGGAGGAGTGACATCCTCTGACGTCTTGGGGAACCATTCGCTGATGAGTGCGGCTTCTTGAGCCGTGAGCCAGCCGAGCATCCCATCCTCCGACAGGAGAGCGGAGAAATCCGACGGCACATAGTAATCGGCGGCGCCCACATTGACACAACCGACAAAAGTAAAGGCACGGTCTACAGAGTCGGCTTTTTGCCATGCATTCTCATCGGCTAAACGTCTGAGCAGGGCGTACAAAGCCGTGGACTGGGCATCCGATAGGAATTCCCTCTCCTTCCACTGCTCCATCGTGGTGGTAGGCTGTTCGCTGGGCTCGTCAAAGATGGCGATGAAATGATCGGTGGGGATGATATGCTCCACGTAGGCCTCTTTTTTGATGACGCCGGTCATATCCGCCTTTTGAATACCGGAGAACAACAGCCACTCGCCCAACATCGCGTCACAGAGATAGGGCTTATACACATCCAAACGAACGGATAGGCAAGTACCCTCTTCCGTATAGACATAGGCGCCCACGGTCGGCTGTGCCGAGCCGGTGCCGGCCTTGTAATAGGTCATCACAAGGTGATTCTCTTCGAAAAACGCCTCGTCAAACGCGGAAAAGTCCATTTTCTGCCAGCGGTCATCCTGCAGGGAACGCAGCACCGCATCCAATTCGGCGCGGGAATACAGCACCTTTACGGGGAGGGCGCCATAGGTGGAGGACAAAGCGGGGTTGGATTCGGGTAGGTAGCCGAACAGGTTGCGCAGTCCCTCCTCCCCCATCCAGCTATACGCCTCCACCACGATGGTCTTGCCTACGGGGGCGGTATCGGGGGTGTCGTCCTCGTCACTGACAGAGGGCGGATCGTCCGGCTCTTGCTCGGCAACGGGACGGTCGGTGAGCAGGCAGACGCCTGCCACGGTGGACACCAACAAGGCCGCCACAATGATCCAAATGGTGGGTTTCTTGTAGGATAGTACGGATTTGATACGGGACTTGACCGACGTTTCGCCGAAAGCCAAGGGGCACGCGGAAACCAGACGGCGAGGGGCACTGCAGGCTAACAGAGCCTCGGAATAGGCCTTGCGGTCGGCGGCGGTCATATTGCGCACCACCTGCTCGTCACAGGCGGCCTCAATATCGCGGCACAAGAAAATATAGGCGACCCACAGAATGGGGTTAAACCAATACACCGCCAGCAGGAGGAAACCCAGGGGCTTCCACAGATGATCCAAGCGGCGCAGGTGCGCCTTTTCGTGGGCAATCACGCTGGCCTGTGCAGTAGGATCCATATCGGAGGGCAGATAAATGCGCGGACGCAACACACCCAAAATGAAGGGGCTGCGCAGATGGTCGCACTGCCAGAGATTATCCTGCACACGCACCGCCTCACGCACCTGCAGGCGCAGGCGGACGGTGGTAGCCACGGCGTAGACCAACATAGCTAACGCACCCAACAGCCACACATACGTGGCGACAGTCAGCGCTATTTGCCACGGGTCGACGCTATCGCCGGGAGTGGCAACGGAAGAATCGGGTAGCGTGGGCGTGGAGGGCGTGGTGACGGTGCCGCCGACATTCGTCTGCGGCGGCACGGGCGTGGAGGGCGTATCGGGAAAGATAACGTCTACCGAAGGCGTGTTCGGCGTGATGACGGGTTCGGACAGCGTCAAGTTCTCGGGGACGGTCACCACGGGAGCGGAGGGCATCAGACTTAGGTCGCTCTCAATGGTAAAGGGACACAACAAGCGCACCGCAACCAAC
Source organism: Acutalibacteraceae bacterium (assembly GCA_045544815.1). Taxonomy (GTDB): domain Bacteria; phylum Bacillota; class Clostridia; order Oscillospirales; family Acutalibacteraceae; genus UBA5905. The sequence goes on from JAZPZT010000019.1 coordinate 8,647, forward strand.
GCCCACAAGAGACAATGAATCCAACGGGGTGCCTTATGGAACACCAAGCGAAGAAGCAGCACCACAACCACCAACACGGCGGCCGTAAAGCTCATATTCAGCAAATGCAGAAATACGTTCTCCATATTTACACCTCCTCCAGCAGGCGGCGAATCTCTGCCACCTCGGCTTCGGTCAAGGGTTTATGAGAGGCGAAGGCCGCCAAAAAAGCAGGCAGGGAGCCGCCAAAGGACTCCTCCACAAACTGCTGACTGCGGCGTGCGTAAAACTCCTCTCGGGAAAGAAGGGCGGTCACCTGTCCTCCCTCGTTGCGGAACAGACCACGCTCAGCCAAGCGTTTCAGTACCGTATAGGTGGTGGTACGTTTCCACTGCAACTCCGCCTCGCACAACTTCACCAGCTGTTGAGTGGACAGGGGCGCATTGGCCCAGATGATGTCCGCAAAGCGGGACTCAACCAAACCTAAACTGAAATCGTTCATAAGAGCACCTCACTTTTGTCTACAACTTGTCGACAATTTAAGTCTACACGATGTAGACAGATTTGTCAAGGGGTTTTTCATTTATTTTTTCGGCGGCGAAACGCCTTTAAAAAAGAGGCCGATAAAACTTGCACGAAACGATAAAAAGCAGAGCAACGATAACCGTTGCTCGGCTTTTTTGTTACTCTTTGGTGATGGTGACGGCGGTGATGCGCGGCGGCAGCGAGGGCATCACGATATCCTCGTAGGTGACCACGTAGGTCTCCCCTACCTCAGGCACAATGATGCCGGAAGTCAGTTCTACCCACACGCCGGAGCTAAACTGCGGAACATCGGCGCACTCCATCAGCACGGCAGTGCCCTCCACCTGCTTCACCGTGCCGGTGAAGGAAAGCGTTGTGGAATGGGCAGGCTCTGCCTCGATCTCTTTATTCACATAGGCTTCCATGGCATTGACCTTTTCGAAATCCGTCTTGGCGATGCCGGAGAACATAAGCCACTGGCCCACAACGGCGTCGCCTGCAACAGGCTTCTCCACCGCCAAGCGCACCGACAGCCACGTAGTGCTATCGTCCTGCACATAGACGTAGGAGTCGATGGCAGGTTTACAAGAGTCCATACCGTCTTTATAGTAAGTGATCAGCACAATATTGTCCTTAAAGAACTCTTCGTCAAATGCGGCAAAACGCTCCACATCCATATCCGTGAACTCATCGGCAAAGGCTTCGATAAAGCGTTGCAACTGGCTGTGTTGCTCTATGGGACGTACGGGCAAATACTTGGGATCGTCCGAATCGAAATAGGTGCTGGGCACATACTGGCCAAACATCTCCCGCAAGGTCTCTTCCTCTACCCAATTCGAAGAAGTGACGGTGACGGTGGGGCCAATGGGGGCGGTATCCTCCTTCGTCACAGGGTGGATGGTGCCGTCGCTCAGCGAGAAACGCAGACCATCGGTGAAGTATTCGGTAGCACCCACGCCCTTCCACACCGCAGGGACATTGGCGGAATTTGTCTCGGAATAGATGAAATCGTCTCCATCCACGGAGAAGAAGAGTTTGCTCTCCCCGAAGGTGAAGGTCACCACGCCGTCTTCCTGCGCATAGGTGCCGTCGGTGATGTAGCCGCCATCGAAATTGATGTAGGCGGTCGCTGTCTTGGCACAGCAGGCAATACGGATGTTCTGATTCTCGGACTGCATCAGCGCGTATTTCTCGTCAGCGGCAATGCCGGCCGCAGCGGCGGCGTTACAAGCGGCGTCGTGCTCGGCGTAAAAACTGCCGTAATCCACAGCCTTACCCTCACAATAGGAAGGGAATTTCTTGCGAATGGAGGAGACGTGATCGGCGCCATCCTCCGGCCACCAACAATCGGTGGCGGTGTAGGTGCCATCGTCGTTTTTGGTGGCGGTGATGGCAAAGGGATAATGGGCTTTGCCCCAAATCTCCAACTTATCCAGCGTGGTGCAGGTGTATTCGCGGTACATCATCACGCCGTAGAGGGTGACGGAATCACCTTTTTCCACCGTGGCAAGGGCGGTGTATGCCAACGCAGGAAATTTACCCTCGGTGTGGGAGGAATAGTGCACCTCATACAACACCGACTCAACGCAATCGTCCAGGGCGTCGGGGACGTTGACCTTTCGCGGAATATACAGCACGCACAGGACGACGGCCGCGATCACAACGGCAAGAATAAGCCACAAAAAAGGCTTTTTCGGATTAATCAGGCTTTTCATTTTGACCTCCGTGAGATTCAAAAAGTACGCCTCTGTCCGCAGACAGAGGCGGTAGGGGCATTACAATTTGGAATAGCCGAAACTATTGATGAGCGCGTCCAGTTTGACGCCTGCCTTACACTGAGGGCACTCGTGAGCCACGTGGCTGGAATAGTCGGGCAGGTTGTTGGGATTAAAGCAGGAGCGCACGGCATAGCCGCCCACCTGCTCGGTGGTGGCGAAGATAGAGGAGATGCCCACCACGTGGCCACCATAATAATTTACTGCCTGAATGGCACCCAGAGCCGTGTAGCCGGTAGTAACGGAGGCGGCCAGCACCAACACGTGCTTGCCCGCCACCATAGGAACCATATTATCCCGCAGCACCAACTGGCTGCCCACCGTATGCTCAGGCGTCAGCACGTAAATGGTCTGGTGGGCGTTCATATTCATATAGCCGCTACGGGTCAACTCATCTGCCAGGCAGGCACCGATGACCTCGGTACCATCCAAACACAGAATGGTATCCACGATGGTGGTGCTGTTGTAATAGGGCAACAGCTCCTGCGCCACCGCCTTGGCCTCCGACAGACGCATCTTCTGGGTAGTCACGTCGATATAATAATTGGTATGACTATGGCTGGTGGCAAAGTGACCACGGGTTACACGCAAAAACAGATTTTGACGCTTGGACGGGATTTTAAAGGTTTCATTTGTAGGCATAGGGCGACCTCCCATCAATAATGTGTTCTAAATTATACACCATTTTGCGCAATCGTACAAGAGGAAATTGCAAAATAATGGGGTTTTTATGCAAAATGCTTGAACTTTTTCTTTTTGCGCCGGAAAGGTTGACAAAATCGCTTTAAACTGTTAAACTATCGACAAATAAATACGGCTAGGCGAAGCCTACGGGAAACGGAGGGGGCTCTCCCCTCCACCGAAGGAGTAACACTCTCAGGTCAAAGACCGTAAGCGGATAGCATTCTGGAGAAGTCCGTGCGCGACACGGATGCCGAAGGTGCAAAGGGTTTACGCCCTAATCTCTCAGGCAAAAGGACAGAATCACCATCATACATCATCTTTCCATACATAGGATTGGTGTTTGTCGGTATTTGATTTTGTGCGAAGGCCTGATGGCTTTCGCATTTTTTATTTTGTGCCGCATACTATCGATTAGGAAAGGATGTATGGCAATGACAATGGTATATGCAAACGCATTTCTGGACAAGGTGACCGAGGTCAACGACACCATCAATACCTTCGTATGGGTGACATTGGGATTGGTGCTGCTCATCGGCACGGGTATCCTGATGACGGTGCTGACCAAGTTCTTCCAAGTAACCCATTTCGGTCATTGGATGAAGGAAAGCGTGGGAAAGATCTTCACCAAAAAGGTATCGGGACACACCAAAGACAAGGCCTCCATTTCCCAATTTCAGGCGCTGTGCACCGCTCTGGCCGCTACGGTGGGCGTGGGCAACATCGCCGGTGTGGCGGCGGCCATCACGCTGGGCGGTCCCGGCGCCATCTTTTGGATGTGGGTGGCGGCCTTTTTCGGTATGATGACCAACTTCTCCGAAAACGTGCTGGGTATCTTCTACCGCCGCAAGGTGAACGGCGAATGGGCCGGCGGTGCTATGTACTATCTGCGCGACGGTTTGGGTAAAAAGAAGGGCTTCAAATGGATCGGTAAGATTCTGGCGGTGTTATTCGCCTGCTTTGCCATCCTCGCCTCCTTCGGTATCGGTAATATGGGTCAGGTAAACAAAATCGTGGCCAATTTAGAAAGTGCATTCGATATCCCCGCCCTCTCCGGTGTGGTGCTATACGACAACGTGACACTGTATTCCGTCGTCATCGGCGGCGTACTGATGTTGCTGACAGGTCTCATCGTCATCGGCGGTCTGCAGCGCATCGCCAACGTGGCGGAGAAAATCGTACCGGTGATGATTGTGCTGTTTATCATAGGTTCCCTGACCATTATCGGTATCAATTATCAGAATATCGGCGCCGCATTCGGCTCCATCTTCGCCAGCGCTTTCAGCGGCAAGGCGGTGTGGGGCGCTACGGGCGGTATCGTGCTCAAGCAGGTCATTACGTGGGGTTTCAAGCGTGGCGTTTTCTCCAACGAAGCCGGTCTCGGCTCCTCTGTGATGGTCCACTCCAGCTCCAACGTAAAAGAGCCTGTGCGTCAGGGTATGTGGGGTATCTTTGAGGTGTTTGCCGACACCATGATCATCTGCACCATGACCGCTCTGGTCATCCTCACCAGCGGTTTGGTAGACCTCTCCACCGGTGCGATGGCGGAGGGCGTCACCGACGCAACGCTGGTAGCCACCGCGTTCAGCAACGTATTCGGCAAGGCCGGTGAAATGTTCGTGGCCATCGCCATTCTGCTGTTTGCCTTTACTACCGTGCTGGGTTGGTCCCAGTACGGCGCCAAAGCGGTGGAGTATCTGGGCGGCAACAAAGCCAAGCAGGTGTACAAGGTGATTTTCGTGCTACTGATCATGTCCGGCGCGGTGATGACCTCCTCCCTGGCTTGGGATATCTCCGATACCTTCAACGGCCTGATGATGATTCCCAACCTGATTGGCGTGATTGTGCTCAGCGGACAGGTAAGAAAGATTACGAAAAACTACGTGGACCGCAAGATTAAGAAAAAAGACGTGGCTCCCCTGCTGTCCTACGACGCTCGGATTCAGAAGCAGATGGAAGACGAGCTGGCGGCAGAGGAATAAGCCGCCCTACCCTATCGACCTACTCCGAGTCCTCTACATAGGCGCCTCTGCCGTTTGCACGCGGCAGGGGCGCCGCCTCTTTTGTGCGCAAAAAAGAAGGCTTGCCGCGGCAAGCCTTCTTTTTGCTTACAGAATGATAAGTTTTTTGGGAGAGGCGGTGAGGTTGAGACTTCCCTCTTCGGTGACGTACACCATATCCTCAATGCGGACACCGAATTTGTTCTCCAAGTAAATGCCCGGCTCAACCGTCATCACGGTACCGGCGCGCAGGACGGTTTCGCAGTTGGGGCTGAAGGCAGGGCTCTCGTGAATCTCCACGCCCACGCTGTGGCCGAGACCGTGGCCGAAGCAACCCTCGTAGCCGGCGGCATTGATGATGTCACGGGCAATCTTATCGATGTCGTGGCACACCGCACCGGCGCGGATGGCTTTTTCAGACTCCAGTTGAGCCTTCAGCACGGTGTCGTACACCAAGCGCATCTCGTCGGTGGCGGAACCGACGGCGACGGTGCGGGTCATATCCGAGTGATAGCCGCCCACCACGGCGCCAAAATCCATGGTGATGAAATCGCCTACCTCCACCAGCTTATCGGTGGGCTCGCCGTGGGGCAGAGAGGAGTTTTTGCCCGACACCACGATGAAATCGAAGGACACGCCCTCGCTACCCATGCGGCGCATAAAGAACTCCATATCCAGCATAATCTCCCGCTCACTGCGACCGGGGGCGATGTGGCCCAGAATATAGGAGAAGGTCTCGTCGGTCATTCTCTGTGCCTCACGGATGAGGGACAGCTCTCGCTCATTCTTGACGGTGCGCATTTCCTCAATCATACGGTCGAAGCGGTCGCTGTCCGACACGGTGAGGTCAGGCAGAGCGGCACGGATGGCCGCCAGACGGCTGACGGAGATGACGTTGGCTTCTACGAACAATTCCTTGATACCGTGGGAGGCGCAAATCTCCCCCACCTCGGCAAACAGCCGCTTGCACAACTGCACGCGGCAGCCGTCCACGGTGGCGGCGGCGCGCTCGTAGTAACGGAAGTCGATGAGAAACACCGTCTCGTCAGGGGTAAACAGCACCGAGCCGGCGCTGGAATGAAAGCCGGTGAAATAGTAGCGGTGGGTATCGCCGGTAATCAACAAGGCCTGCCCCTGCTCCAATGCGGATTGGATGCGTTCTACACGCTCTTTAAACATATCGATACACTCCTTTTTAGAGTTCTTTTAAGACGTCACAAAGATAGGCGTACACCCGTGCGGTGGAGGCGACAGACAGCCGCTCACGGCAGGTGTGCACGTCCCACATATTCGGGCCGATGGACACGGCGTCCAGATCGGGTATCTTTTCGCAAAAAAGACCGCATTCGAGACCGGCGTGGATGGCGGCAATGGTGGGCGCTTCGCCGTATTTTTGCTCCCACACGGCGCACATCACGTCCCGCAGGCGGGATTCTTTGCGGTATTCCCACGCAGGATAATGGCCGTGGGAGGCGTAACTGCCGCCCATAGACGTGATGAGCCGCTCCAAGTGAGCCAGCAGGGCGGTTTTCTCTGCGCCGACACTACTGCGCACCGCAAAAGAAGCACGCAAGGTATCGCCCTCGGTGGCGAGGATACCTAAGTTGAGGGAAGTCTGCACCAAGCCGTCAATGTCGGCGCTCATCGACTGAATGCCGTTGGGAACGGTGGTAAGCAAGGTCAGCGCCGCCGCAGAGGAGGCGGCTTCCATAGCCGTACTCGCCGCAGCAGGCGTCACCGTGATGGTGAGGGCGGGGTCGCCGTCCACACGATGGGCGGCGGCGAAGGCGGCGGCAGCGGCGGTGGGGTCGCTGTCGCAGGCAATGATAGCGGTGCAGGATACAGGGATGGCGTTATCCTTAAGGCCGCCGCCGATGGTGACGAGACAGCAGTCGATGGACTGCAAAAACTGCGCCATCACCACGTTGGCGTTGAGGCGGCCTTTATCGATCTCGATGCCCGAATGACCGCCCTGCAGGCCGCCCACCTCCACCCGCCAGCAAGGGGCGGTGTTGGGGACATAGGTCAGGGGCAGGGTCAGTTCGGCACGGGCGCCGCCGGCACAGCTGACGGTGAGCACGCCCTCCTCCTCCGAATCAACGTTAATGAGCATTTTGCCCTCGAGAAAAGCCGGGTCAAAGCCTTCGGCGCCGTACATACCCGTTTCCTCGTCCACGGTGAGAAGCACCTCCAAGGGAGGATGGGGCAGGTCGGTAGCCTCGAGAATGGCAAAAGCCATGGCTACGGCGATACCGTTGTCACCGCCGAGAGTGGTGCCGTGGGCAAAGACTACATCGCCGTCGGTGTCCACATCCAGACCGTCGGTGGCAAAGTCAATGGGACAATCGGGGGCTTTTTCGCACACCATATCGATGTGTCCCTGCAGAATGACGGCAGGGTGATCTTCATAGCCGACGGTGGCAGGTTTTTTGATGATGACGTTTCCTAATGCGTCCTGATGGCAGGTCAGGTTGTGCGCCTTGGCAAAGGCGACGCAATAATCGCTGATATGAGCGGTATCCCCCGAGCCGTGGGGAATGCCGCAGATCTCTTCAAAATAGTGAAAAACCCGTGTGGGTTGCAGATGAGTGAGTTTTCCCATAGAGGTCACCTCGGTGAGTAGATTACTCTCCATATTATAGCACAGATGAAAAAGCTTTTCAACAAGAAAAGGAGAGAAAAAACACCCCTGAAACAGGTTGTTTCAGGGGTGAAGTGGTTTCGCTTTACAGATTGCAAACCGTTGAAAACACTGGGTTTACAGCTTTTCTACGTCGGCATTGGTGATGAGGTGGAAATTGGCGGCCTCCAACGCCTTTTCGGCGGCGGCGTTATCCGTGGGTCGGATAACCACGTAGGCGTGCTTCTCAGTACGGGCCATAAAGGCGTACAAATACTCCACGTTGACCCCTGCCTGTGCCAAAACGGACAGCGCTGTGGACAGTTTGCCCGGCTGGTCGCCGATCTTAACACCGATGACGTCGGTAATCTTCAGCACGTAGCCTTTCTCCTGCAAAACGGAGGCGGCGGTGTCGTTATCGTTGACGATCAAACGGAGCAGGCCGAAATCCTGGGTGTCGGCGATGGACAACGCACGGAGATTGACGTGATTGGCGGCCAACGTCTCGGTAATGTCCACCAAAGTGCCTTGCTTATTCTCCACAAAAACGGTTAACTGTTTTAACATAGTCGTTCTCCCCTTAGGGTAGAGCAACCAATCCGCATTCCGTTTTAGAAAGAGGGATTTTTACTCTACCTTCGTTAAAATACTCGCGAATACATCGTATTCGCTGTGTTTTGTGCCTTGTTAGAACAAAAATCCCTTTCTTTCTAAAATCTTCGACCTCAAAGCAAGGAGATTTTGAGAGATTTTTATTCTATTTCGGCGAAGCAAGGCTGACGCCTTGCAAGATGAAATGGATGAAAAGCGCCAAAATCCACCGCTTTGAGGCGGATTCAGATTGGTTGCTCTACCCTTTAATCGTGCAACTTACGCTTATCAATGACGCGAACGGCCTTGCCCTCGCTGCGGACAATGCTCTTGGGTGCCACCAAATGCACCTTGGGGTTGATACCCAGCATAATCTTCATCGCATTGGCCAGCGCACGCTCCTGCTCGGTGATACCGCTGACGGTATCAGAGAACATCTCTGCGGTCATCTCCACATTCACGTCGAAGGTGTCGGTATTGCCCACACGGTCCACCACAATCTGATAGTTGGGCTCGTAGCCTTCCTTCAGCAACACGGCCTCAATCTGGCTGGGGAATACGTTAACGCCGCGGATAATCATCATATCGTCACTGCGACCCATGGGCTTGGCCATTTTGATGAGGGTGCGGCCGCAGGAGCATTTCTTACGGCTGAGCACGCAAATGTCGCGAGTGCGGTAACGGAGCAAGGGGAACGCCTCTTTATCCAACGAAGTGAACACCAACTCGCCCTTGCTGCCCTCGGGCAGCACCTCACCGGTGTCGGGATCGATAATCTCGGCCAAGAAGTGATCCTCGTTAATATGCATACCCGTCTGCTCACAGCACTCAAAGGCCACACCGGGGCCGGAGGTCTCGGTGAGACCATAGATATCGTAAGCTTTGATACCCAGCGCTTTTTCAATGCCTCTGCGCATTTCCTCGGTCCAAGGCTCGGCGCCGAAGATACCGGCCTTCAGCGACAACTGGTCGGGAGTAATGCCCTGCTCCTTTAAGGTCTCACCGATATAGGCGGCGTAGGAGGGCGTGCAACAGAGGATGGTGGCAGAGAGATCCTGCATAAACTGAATCTGGCGCTCGGTATTGCCCGAAGACATAGGCAGAGTCAAACTTCCCACCTTGTGAGAGCCGCCGTGCATACCGGCACCGCCGGTGAACAGACCATAACCATAGGCCACCTGCACCACGTCCTCCTCGCTGCCGCCTGCGGCCACGATGGCACGGGCGCAACAATCCTCCCACAGATCTACGTCGTGTTGGGTGTAGAAGGCCACCACACGACGGCCGGTGGTACCGGAGGTAGACTGAATGCGAACGCAATCCTTCAGCGGTTTGCCCAGCAAACCGTAGGGATAGGCGTCGCGCAGATCCGCCTTAGACAAGAAAGGCAACTTGTGTAAATCCTCAATGCCGTGGATATCGTCGGGAGTAACACCCTTTTCATCCATCAGAGCACGGTAATACGGCACGTTTTCATACACGTGGTGTACCTGACGCACCAACTTTTCAGACTGAAGAGCTTTTATCTCTTCTACGGGCATAGTTTCGATCTCTTTTTGATAATAGCGCTGTTCCATTTGTCATTCGTCCTTTCTGCTCAAATTAGGTTTGTGTGAAATGCAGAAAAACAAAAACGCCCTCTGCATTCCGCTGTCGGAATACAGAGGACGAGAAAAATCCCGTGGTACCACCTCTATTTACCGCTATCTCACAATAACGGCCTCCGAGTGCAAACACACCCTACTCGATGTAACGGTCGAACCCGTTTGACCTACGCAGTCACCCTTCAGCCAACGACTCACGGAATGAATTCACCGAATTTACACTGCCGTATCACACCAACCACGGCTCTCTGAGAGTGAATCTGTTCGGTTACTGGTTTCCGCTCAAGCGTCTTTATGTACTGATTTTAGCACCATCGTTTGACAATGTCAATGCTTTTTTTGCAAAAATTATGCGTTAAAACCGAGGCTGAACGCCACTTTATTCATCTCCACAAACTTGGGCGCCACCGTATTCTCGATGGCGACAATCCAACGCTCGTAGGGGATGTCGAAATACTTGGCGGCACGGCCCATCAGCACGATATTCACCGCCTTAGAGGAGCCTGCCTGCTGTGCCAGAGCGAGGGCATCCAACGCGTCGATGGAGAGACCCTTGGCGGTCAACTCGTCCAGCACGGCCTCGGGATACTCTGCGGCACCGATGATGACCGGCATAGGGTCAATCTGCTGCGTGTTTACGACAATGCGGCCGTCTTTCTTCAAGTACTTGGCGTAGCGAGCGGCCTCCAGCTTTTCAAAGGCAATGATGACGTCCGCTTCGCCCTCGGTGACGATGGGAGAATACACCTTTTCGCCGAAGCGCACGTAGGTGACCACCGAGCCGCCGCGTTGGCTCATACCATGGACCTCGCTGACCTTGACGTCGTAGCCCTCATCCATCAGCAGACGGCCGAGGAGTTTGGAGGCAAGCAGACTGCCTTGACCGCCGACACCGACGATCATCACACTTGTGGTTTTCATACGTCACTTACCTCCTTATACAATAGCGTCAAAGGGACACAACTGCTGGCACACGCCGCAACCGACGCACAGAGTGGCGTCCACGCAGGCCTTGCCATCCTTCATACTGATGGCAGGACAACCGAGGGTCATACAGCGTTTGCAGGATTTGCACTTATCCACGTCCACCTTGAGGGCGGGCAGTGCCTTAACCGATTTCAGCAACACACAGGGGCGGCGCGAGATGATGATAGAGGGCTCCTCTGCCGCCAACTCTTCCTTAATTACGGTGTCACACTCTTTCAGGTTGTAGGGGTCCACCACACGGACACGGTTGATGCCCAAGGCACGGCAGAGAGCCTCTAAATCCACCTTAGCCGCAGGGTCGCCCTTAATGTTGTAACCGGTGGTGGGATTCTGCTGATGACCGGTCATACCGGTGATGGAGTTATCCAAAATGATGACGGTGGAATTGGTGGCGTTGTAAGCCACGTTGACCAAGCCGGTCATACCCGAATGCATAAAGGTGGAATCGCCGATGACGGCGACGGATTTTTTCTCCGCCTCGGCGCCGCGTGCCAGATTAAAGCCGTGTAAGCCGGACACGGAAGCACCCATACACAGGGTAGAATCCAAGGCGTTGAGGGGCGGTACGGCGCCCAAGGTATAGCAACCGATGTCGCCCAAGGCGGTGATCTTATTCTTTGCCAACGTGTAGAACAGGCCGCGGTGAGGGCAACCGGCGCACATCATAGGGGGACGGTTGGGGATGGCGGAATCGGCGGACACGGAGGCAGGCGCCTCTTTGCCGAAGGCGGCGGCGATGGTCTGCTGGGAGAACTCGCCCAAGATGGAGAACAGCTCCTTGCCCACCACCTCGATGCCGAGGGAGCGCACGTGGGTCTCGATGACAGGGTCCAATTCCTCGATGACGTAGAGTTTCTTCACCTTAGCGGCGAAGTCTTTAATCCGTTGGGTGGGAAGAGGATACGGCATACCGATTTTCAGCACCGAAACGGTGTCGCCCAGCGCCTCTTTAACATACAGATAGGAGCAACCGGAGGTGATGATACCGATTTCGTCGGAGTGCATCTCCACGGTGTTGAACGCACAATCCTCTGCCAACGCGCGCAACGCATCGGTGCGCTCCTCCACCACAGGATGGCGGCGAATGGCGTTGGCAGGCATCATAATATACTTCTGAGGATTCTTGACGTATTCCTTGATCGGAACGTCCTCTCTCTCCCCGACCTCGACCACAGACTGGCTATGGGCGATACGGGTGCACATACGCAGCAGGACGGGCGTGTCGAACTCCTCGGAAAGCCGGAAGGCCGCCTTTGCGAAGCTATACGCCTCCTGCGAATCGGCAGGCTCCAGCATAGGCACCTTGGCCGCCATAGCGTAATGGCGGCTATCCTGCTCATTCTGGGAGGAGTGCATAGCGGGGTCGTCTGCCACGCAGAAGACCATACCGCCACCCACACCCGTGGAGGACAGGGTAAACAGCGGGGCGGCGGCCACCTTGAGGCCCACGTGCTTCATGGCGCAGGCGGAACG
>JAZPZT010000020.1:0-2952 GCA_045544815.1 Acutalibacteraceae bacterium
GTCATCTCCATGGGCGCTATCGTCACCAACGGCGTGAGCACTATCGATGTGCCTGCCGTGTACCTGTGCGACGATGACGTCAGCACCGGCGCTCAGTACGCCATCCGTATCAAGAACATCCCCGCCGATAAGTACGACGTGGAGATCACCTTCACTCCTTATATGATCGTGGAGATCGACGGTGTCGAGACCACCCTGTACGGCGAGGCTCAGACCGGCACCTACAACCAGTACGCCGGCTAATCTTAGCTGACATCGCTATCTAAATAGCAAAAAGCCCCTACGGAGCAATCCGTAGGGGCTTTCCTTTTGTACAGTCTCTTTTTGCACACGCAGTTACCGGCAAGACGTTCTCGCGGTGTTTTCGGTAAGAGTGGCTTTTCGCCTGCGACAAGAAAAGGACTTGCTTTTTTAGGGAAAAGGATGTAAAATATAGGCATAATTGGTGTGGTTTGTCCATTTGGACTTTTATCATTCTAGGCAAGGAGAATCTGTGTATGAAATGGCGTCGTTGGATTGCATTGATTGCCGTATGCGTTATGCTGTGCGGCCTCTCTCCTGCAAGCACGTTTGCAGCAACGAATATTCATCCACTGGAAAACGGTGACTTTGAAAGTGGCTCTCTCCAAAGCTGGCAGGCGGCGGACAGCGTTTCGGTCAGCAGCACGGCGGCGTATGAGGGCACCTACGGATGTCTCATCACCGGCGACGGCGATTGGGACGACCTGCTGAGCCAAACCTTCACCGTGCTTCCCGGCTATACGTATTCCCTCTCCTTTTGGTACAAAGCCAACCCCATGGGCGTGAGCTGGTACTTGGTGGACGGCGGCGCCGACGGCATCCGTCTGCACCGTGGTTGGGCAGGTAAAACCGATTGGACTAAGGCGGAGGTGGACTTTACACCCACCGCCGATACCGTCTATCTCCTATTCCGTGGCAGCGGTAGCCATGCGGCGGAAAAGATGTATCTGGACTGTGTGCAGGTCACCATCCATCCCTGCAGTAACCACACCTACGATAACGCCTGCGACACCACCTGCAACATCTGCGGTGACCTGCGTCAAGTAGGGGACCATCTTTACGACCACGCCTGCGATACCACCTGCAACCATTGCGGATACGAGCGAGAAGTGGGCGACAGCCACACCTATGAGTATCCCTGCGCCACCCTGTGCCGCTATTGCGGTGCTGCGCGTGTGGGAGAAGGCGAGCATACCTACGATGACGTCTGCGACACCGACTGCTATTACTGCGGCGAGGTACGAGAGGTTCCCCATTTCTACGATTTCGCTTGCGATGCCACGTGTAGCCACTGCGGTGACGTGCGTGTCAACATCAGCGAGGATGCCCACACCTACGACGATATTTACGACGCCGACTGCAACCTCTGCGATCACGTGCGTATCCCCACTCCCAAACCCATGGAGCGTCTTTCCGCCTGTGGCGCTGCCTGCTCCACCGATGTAAACGGCGTCGCCTTCCGCTTCTTTCTGGAAGCTAAGGGTGCCCTTACCAATCCCGATCGCTCCTATATTGCAAAATCCGCCGTTGTAGAACGGTATAACAACGGCGTGGAGTATAAGCTCCTCCGTGTCGGAGCCGTGATGTCCAACAAAAAGGACGCCGTCTTGGATTTGGAGTATGTGGACGGCAACCGCGTCATCGACGTTAAAGCCGGCTATTTGTGCAAAGTCTTGGATGATTCCATCTCCTTTGCGGTGCGTATCATCAACATCCCCACTCAAGGCAAAAACACCCTCATTTATGCTCGTCCCTACTACGTTTACAGCGATGGCAAAGAGGAGATCGTAGTGTACGGCGACGTAGTCTCACAAACCTTTAATAACCTGTACAACGCTATATAAAATATCCGTTTCATTGTAATTTTTGATTAAAAGCGAAATTTCCTATTGACTTTTTTCGCCAAGTGTTATATAATCAACATTGTTATTACACTGTGTCATTTTGTTGTTTGCCAAAGTGGCGAAAGGAGCGTTTGTTTATGAAAAAATTGTATAGCGCACCCTCTCTGGAGCTCTTGGCTTACTGTTCCGTCTCCCCCATCGGCGCCGGTGAGTGGACGGAGGATGAATCCATTGACAACAGCAAGCCCTGGAACGATGGTGAGTTGGGCGGTTGGACCTAATTTGATGCGATTTTGCAAGCAGCCTGTGATTTTCATCACAGGCTGCTTTTTTGTTGATTTGTACAGACTTTTCTAAACGTATATAGGCAAATTACACAGTAAAACCCTTATATATTTTATATATATAACTATTGACGGTTTCGGCAAAATATAGTAAAATATCATTTAGGTGGGTGTTTTTTCGTGACATCTACACAAGAGGTCTTTCCCCTCTCCGCAAAAGTTCACGAAAAAACCCAATTTTTTACTCTAAGGAGGAAAATCTTATGCGAATCAACCTGCGTAAAGCATTGGCTTTAATGGTTTCTCTGCTGATGCTGTGCACCCTCATCCCGATGGGCGCCATGACCAGCGTGTCCGCGGCTAACACCGTGCTGGACGTTAACTTCAACGACGGCACCACCGGTGGCTTTTCTGCCGGCAGCGTGGTGGCCGAGGGTCCCGACGGCAGCAACTGCCTGAAATGGTCCGCCGCCGGCGGCTACAGTGTCACTTGGAAGGGCGGTGTCTCCGGCGTGTACCGCGACGGCACCTATATCATCACCTTCAAGGCTAAGGCCAGTGTGGCCAGCACTATGGGTATCACCATTCAGGACGGTAGCTGGGCGAACACCTACTACTCCGAAAAATTCACTACCTCTACCGAGTGGAAAGAGTATTCCATCATCACCAATGTGGGACAGAATCCCACCGCCAACGGCGTCATCCTGTTCAAATTCCAGGATCAGGGCGTGGCGATGGATCTGTGGGTCGACGATTTGGTGATGGCCGAATATGAGGCTCCCGTGGCTTCCTTCGACGGTTTC
>JAZPZT010000021.1:0-8111 GCA_045544815.1 Acutalibacteraceae bacterium
CCTCCGCCTTTGGCCGCCGGCGGCGTCGACACCATGGAAATCACCTTCCGCACCACCTGTGCCCCCGAATGCATCAAGGCCGTTGCCGACAACTGCCCCGAGGTGCTGGTGGGCGCCGGCACCATCATCAACGTCGAGCAGGCCAAGCTGGCGGTGGAGATGGGTGCTAAGTTCATCGTATCCCCCGGCTTTTCCGATGAGGTGGTGGGCTGGTGCGTGGAGAACGATATCCCCGTGGCCCCCGGTTGCGTCACCCCCACCGAGATTATGGCCGCGCTGAAGCACGGTCTGAAGATGGTTAAATTCTTCCCCGCCAACGTTTACGGCGGTCTCAATGCGATGAAGAATCTGTCCGCTCCCTTCGTGGGTCTGAAATTCCTGCCCACCGGCGGCGTCAACACCGCCAACATCAAAGAATACGTCGACGCCCCCTTCATCCACGCCGTGGGTGGCAGCTGGGTCTGCCCTGCCGCCGCCATCGCCAACGGTGAGTGGGATAAAATTACCGCCCTGTGCTTGGAGGCGCGTGCCGCCGCCAAAGGCGAATAAGAAAGGAAGATCATTATGGCTAAAATCGTAACCTTCGGCGAGCTGATGCTCCGCCTGCAGCCCTACAACTATGAGCGTTTCGTCCAGTGCGACCACGTGGAGTTCACCTTCGGCGGCGGCGAGGCCAACGTGGCGGTCTCTCTGGCCAACTACGGCATGGACACCGCGTTCGTCACCAAGCTGCCTGCCCACGCCATCGGTCAGGCCGCGGTGAACAGCCTGCGCCGCTACGGCGTGGACACCTCCAAGATCGTGCGCGGCGGCGACCGTGTGGGTATCTATTTCAACGAGAAAGGTGCCTCCCAGCGCGGCTCCGTCTGTATCTACGACCGTGCCTATTCCGCCATCCAGATGGCCAAGCCCGAGGATTTTGATTGGGACGCCATCTTTGAGGGTGCCGAATGGTTCCACTTCACCGGTATCACTCCCGCTCTGGGCGCCAACCTGGTGGAGATTTGCAAGCAGGCCTGTGTGGCGGCAAAGGCACACGGCTGTAAGATTTCCTGCGACCTGAACTATCGCGGCAAGCTGTGGACCCGTGACGAGGCCCGTGCCGCCATGACCGACCTGTGCCAGTACGTGGACGTGTGTATCTCCAACGAGGAGGATGCCAAGGATGTGTTCGGTATCGAGGCGGAGGCCACCGACATCTACGGCGGCAGCCTCAACCACGAGGGCTACAAGTCTGTGGCCAAGCAGTTGGCGGATAAGTTTGGCTTTGAGATGGTGGCCATCACCCTGCGTGAGAGCCACTCCGCTTTCGACAACGGCTGGTCCGCCATGCTGTATAACGTGGCCACCGACGAGTACTGCTTCTCCAAAAAGTACGACCTGCACATCATCGACCGTGTGGGCGGCGGCGATTCCTTCGGCGGCGGCCTGATTTACAGCCTGCTGTCCGGCAAGAGCACCCAGGCGGCGGTAGAGTTTGCCGTGGCGGCCTCTGCGCTGAAGCACTCCATCGAGGGCGACTACAATATGGTCACCGTGGCCGAAGTGGAGAAGCTGGCCGGCGGCGACGGCTCCGGTCGTATCCAGAGATAAGCGATAAAGGCATAAAAAAGGACATCCGCAAGGATGTCCTTTTTTGTTTGCCGTTTTGGCAACGATTCTATTGCTTAATACTCCAGCTCGAGTTTCACGTACTCGTCATCCGACAGGTAGTGATACACCTCGCCAATGACACCGAACATCACCTTCATCTCAGCGGTGACTTTTCCGCTGTCATCCTTCATCACGTAGTTGGTCACGATACCGAGGTATTCCTTTTTCACCTCGGCCTCGTCCCAATCGATGATGTTGCGGATATAGAGCGGCGGGATAATGCTCATCACGTAATCGTACTCTTTCTGATACTCGGACAGAGGCATATCCACCTCCACCCGACGATAATCCTCGTCAATCTCAATCTTGGTCAGTGTTTTTTCGTTGACATTGATACGATAATCCACGTCCTCTTCAAACCGCAAATCGGAGGTCTCTTCCCATCTGGAGAAACTAATCTCGTAGCCGTTGGCGAGGATGTCCACGTCCATGGAGATGACTTCCTCATCGTTGCGGTAGAGCATATAGTCGCAACTGTCGTCCAGACTCTTCGCAATCAGCTTGCCCAGTTCGTCGCTGTCATCGTAGAGAGGCATAGCGTCGGAGTAGCTGTAGCCCTCCAACGCGTCGGGGACGTACGCAAAATCGTCGTAACCAAAAATCCAACTCTCCTCCCATTCCTCCTCGGGATGGATGGTGACCGTACGGAATTCGCCGTTGATTGCGAGGGTATCATTGGATTTCATATAGGAATAAGCGGTGGTATTGTCCTTGCGGACAAACTCCATGGGCAGAGCACCGTTATAGACGCCGTGCTCGCCACCGTCCACCTGCTCCAACACACCCTTCAGGATGGTATCGTAGGTCAGCGTCTGCAGTTTGGGGGCATAGGTCTTGTAGAATTCGGTGTCCTGCTTATAAATGAGTTTGTTGGTGTCGTCGATGAGCACCATCGTACCATCCAGATTCATCAGGGTATACTTGCCATCGGGGACGTCGATACCGCCGTCGGCACCGTAGAAATTATACACCAGCACAACGCCGTCATCGGTCTGATAACTGCCCATAAAGAAGCCTTTGGTCTCATCCTTGCCGATGTTGTTGCCCAAATAGCCCAGCATATCCGTGGCCTCTTTCTCATAGGACAGAGTCCAGTTGGGGTAAGCGGTATCCAAACCGTGCAAATAGTCGGCATACTCTGCAGCCGAGCGCTCAGGCTCTCTGTCGGCGGTAATGCCGATCCATTCGCCGTCCTGATAGTCGGCATAGCCCCACACGATAGCACCGCAAGCGATGACAACAACCACCGCCAAAATAGGCATCAGCAGACGGGATAGCAGAAGCCCTGCGGCAGATTTGTTGCTGCGGCCTTCGCCCAGCACCAGATAGCGAATCTCTTTCTTTTTCCACGGCAGATGGGTCTCGCCGAGGGACAGGTCCGCCTCAATGGCGCAACTGCCGTTGGAGCAGACGTGGTAGTGCTCGGTGCGCAGCTCGGTGCCGTACACGTCTTTGCGGTCCACCGTCTTGGAGCCGTCGGAATAGGTGGTGGTGGTCACCAACTCACCCGTCTTGACGGCGTGGCTACGCCGGCGCGTTTTCTCCACCACGGGGGCGCCGCAACGGGGGCAATAGGAGTAGCCGTTGGCCCGCACCTGGGCGTTATAGTGGGCCATATAGGCACGAGGCCAACGGCGGCGCCAAGAGCGGAACAGGCTGACACCCATCATCACCGCCGCCAGCGGCACGAATATGGCGTACCACGCCACTTTAATGCCCTGTGCCGCTATAGGCACCATGATTTTCGCAAAGAGGGAGGGTGCGACAAACACCATTACCGCCAGAATCACACCGTAGATAATAGCGTTGCGGATAAACGCAGAACTGTCCGGGGTACCCACTGCTCGTTTTACATCTTTCATAGTGTTTCTCCTTTCACCGTTTGTGAATAAGTTGCTATCCGATTATAGTAGTTGCTACATCCATTGTAGCACGCACTTGTCCCATCGTCAAGGAACAAATCCAAGTGACAATCTTAGGCAAAGTAGAATGATGTCTACATTCTCCTTGCAAAAAGGCGGCCATTCTGCTATAATGGACACAAACTATGAAAGTAACAAGGTGAACGCTATGAGACGTATGATTGCTTTGGCCCTCTCCCTGCTGTTACTGCTGACCGTGGCGGTAGGCTGTAACGAAGAAGCTCCCGAAGAAATAACCGACGACCGCATCTGTGCCGATTTGGTAAAACAGAGCGGCAAATACGCCTTTGCCCACGTTGTGGGCACGCCCGACATCACCGCTATGCAAGTGCTGCACTGTGAGGAAACCAGCAACAACACCTCTCTTGAGGTGACTGCCACCGCCATTTTTGATAATGCGGAGGTTGCCTTTGGCGCCACCATACATTACCGTCTGGATGGCAAAAAATGGCGACTGCACAGCATGGACGTCTCCAAAAAGGAGGTTACCCTCACCGGCGCACCCGACAAGGACAGCCTCCTCGAAGAGCTAACCAACTACACCTCCGTTTACGGCAGTGCCATGGCACAGATGGACGAGGAGTTCCACAACCTCGTTTTTCGACCGCAGGATGCGGACTGGGAATTGCTATACGAAAAGGACAGTAAGACTGCTACGCTGGCCGTGTCCTACAGCGACGAGAGTCTGACCTTTGCCGGCAGCTATACCCTCACCTTTGGTGAAAGCGGCTGGTTTTTTGAGAGCGTAGAGCGCATAGATGGTCGTCACCATCCCCTGCTGCGCCTGACCACCCTGACCCAAAAATAAGAAACGAAAAGAACCCTCATCCGATTGGATGAGGGTTCTTTTTTATTGCGTTATCTGCCGCAGCACTGCTTATACTTTTTGCCGCTGCCGCAGGGGCAAGGATCGTTGCGGCCCACCTTTTGGGCGGCAGTCTTGCGCACAGGCTTTTTCTTATCGGTGCCGTCGGCGGAGGTGCCCGTCTCCTTAGCCACCTGCTTGCGCTCCGGCTCCTGCTGAGAGCGCAGCTGCACCGTCAGCACCGCACGGGCGGTATCCTCACGGATGGCGGCCACCATCTGCTCGAACATTTCGAAGCCCTCGTTGCGATACACCACCACAGGGTCGTGCTGACCGATGGCGCGCAGATGGATACCACGGCGCAACTCGTCCATATTGTCGATGTGATCCATCCAGTAGCGGTCCACCGTCTGCAACAACATCACACGCTCAATCTCACGCATTAAGGTATCGCCGTACTGCGCCTCCTTGGCGGCGTACACCGTCATAGCGCGGTCGGTGAGCAATTCGGTAATCTCCTCCGCCTCCATATCCTCCAACTGCTGGGGGGTATAGCGGAAGTCCTCGTCGGTGCACAGCCAACCCAAATAGTAGCTGCGCAGGCCGTCCAGATTCCACTGCTCGTGGTCGGCGTCGCCGCAATAGTCCGCCACGTTGTCGGCGATGGACTGCTGCACCATCTTCACCACGCTGTCGTGGACGTTGCCGTCCGCCAGCACGGTATCACGCTGACCGTAGATGACCTCACGCTGTTTATTCATCACGTCGTCGAATTTCAGCACGTCACGGCGGATAGCAAAGTTGCGCTCCTCCAGTCGGCGCTGGGCGCTCTCCACAGCGCCGGTGAGCATCTTGGCCTCGATGGGGGTATCCTCGTCCAGACCCAACATCTCCATCATAGCGTCCACGCGAGAGCCGCCGAAGAGACGCATCAAATCGTCCTCCAAGGACAGGAAGAAGCGGGTGGCACCGGGGTCACCTTGACGGCCGGCACGGCCACGGAGCTGATTATCGATTCGGCGGGATTCGTGGCGCTCGGTACCCAAAATGTACAGGCCGCCTGCCTCGCGCACGGCGTCCGCCTCGGGGCGAATCTGCTCTTTATATTTGGCGTCCAGCTCGGCAAACAGGCGGCGCGCCTCCAGAATCTCGGCGTCGTCGGTCTCGCCGTAGGCGGTGGACTCGGCAATCAACTCCTCGGGGATGCCCATGCGGCGCATTTCCGCCTTGGCGAGAAACTCCGAGTTACCGCCCAGCATAATATCCGTACCACGGCCCGCCATATTGGTGGCGATGGTGACGGCGCCCAGCTTACCTGCCTGAGCCACAATCTCGGCCTCTTTCTCGTGATACTTGGCGTTGAGCACCTCGTGAGGAATGCCGGTGCGCTTTAGCATTTGAGAGAGAAGCTCGGACTTTTCAATGGAAATAGTGCCCACCAGCACAGGCTGTTTGCGGGCATAGCACTCCTGAATCTGGGCGATGATGGCACGGTATTTGCCTGCCTCGGTCTTGTAAATCACGTCCGCATTATCCACACGGATAACCGGCTTGTTGGTGGGAATCTCCACCACGTCCAAGCGGTAAATCTGGTTAAACTCCGCCTCTTCGGTCATGGCGGTACCCGTCATACCCGACAGTTTCTTATACAGACGGAAGAAGTTTTGGAAGGTGATGGTGGCGAGGGTCTTGCTCTCTCGCTCCACCTTGACGCCCTCTTTGGCCTCGATGGCCTGATGTAAACCCTCGTTATAGCGACGACCGAACATAATGCGGCCGGTGAACTCGTCCACAATCAGCACCTGACCGTCCTTGACCACGTAGTCCACGTCACGCTGCATAATGCCACGGGCCTTGATGGCCTGATTGATGTGGTGCAGCAGAGTGACGTTCTCGGAATCCATCAGGTTTTCCACGCCGAAATGAGCCTCCGCCTTGGCCACGCCCGAACGGGTCAGAGTGGCGGTGCGTGCCTTTTCGTCGATGATGTAGTCGCCGTCCACGGTGTCCTGTTCCTCTTTGGCGTCCATCTCTTTGATACGGAAAGCTTTCAACTTCTTGGCGAAGGCGTCTGCCGCGCCGTACAATTCGGTGGATTTATCCCCCTGGCCGGAAATAATCAGAGGGGTACGAGCCTCGTCGATGTGGATGGAGTCCACCTCGTCCACGATGGCGAAATGATGGCCACGCTGCACCTTATCGCTCTGGCGCACCACCATATTATCACGCAGATAGTCGAAGCCCAACTCATTGTTGGTGCCGTAGGTGATGTCGGCAGCATAGGCCTCACGGCGCTGCGCCTTATCCAAATCGTGGCAAATCAGGCCGACGGTTAACCCTAAATAGCGGTACACCTTGCCCATCCATTCGCTGTCACGGCGTGCCAGATAGTCGTTGACGGTGACGATGTGCACACCCTTGCCTGCCAGCGCATTCAGATAGGCGGGCAGGGTTGCCACCAGGGTCTTTCCCTCACCGGTGCGCATCTCGGCAATACGACCCTGATGCAGGATGATACCGCCGATAATCTGCACGGGAAAGTGCTTCATACCCAGTACACGCCAAGAGGCCTCACGGCAGACGGCGAAGGCGTCGGGCAGAATATCGTCCAGGCTCTCCCCTGCCGCCAAGCGGTCACGCAGCACCTGGGTCTGTCCGCGCAGAGTTTCCTCGTCCATAGCGGCATAGGTTTCTTCCAGCCCCAGCACCTTATCGCACAGGGGACGGATTTTTTTGATTTCCTTTTGACTGTAGTCGCCAAACAGCAATTTCAGCAAAGACATATATCGTCAACCTTTCATTGGAAAAGATGAAATAGACACACATTACAGATTAGTATAACACACTATTGCGGCGATAGCAACCGCCAAAGGTAAAAAATGTATGAATGAAAAAAGCCGACCCGAAAAGGTCGGCTATTTCATTACGGCTCGCGGGTGGTGAGATACCACACCGCACGCTCGATGGAATCCTTGGAATTGCCCCAATCGTTGTTGCCTGCGTTGCTGTGGTCGTACATACGGCAGAAATGGTGCACGTCCTCACGCAAGGTGGTCATATAACTGCGTGCCAGTTGAGAGGCGGCTTTGGCAAAGTCGGGTTGTGCCTTTTTGCTCATAGCGCCTGCAGAAGCCTCTACCAAAGCGGCGAAATGCGGCAAGCAAAGGCAATCCTGCCGCTCGAACAGGTTGCGGAAATCGCGCTGACCCTCCCAGGTACGACAAACGGTGGCCAGCATTTTCTCCATGGCGTCCTCCATCTGGTCGCAGACGAAGCAGGTACACAGCCGCTGGGCGGCGTCCTTAGCCTGCTTTTTGGGATTCTTACCCAGCAGGGGCAGACCGGTGAAAATCTGCTCCTCCAACTCCTCCAGACGGCTCTCCATCATCAGCGCCACCGACAGGCGGTTGCGCTGACCCAAAATGGAGCGGTAGTGAGTGAGACAAAAGCCCTTGCGATTGGTCTCAATACGGATGTCCGGCTCCATCATAGCGGCGCCGGTGATGTACTCCACCGCACGCTTCTCCAAGCGATTGCGCAGGCGGCAAATGGGACAGCCGTCCCCTTCCTCAAACACTTCCGCTACGGGAATGTTGGTAATATCGTAACGCATAGCTACCTCTCCTTATACACGGATTCGTTTCACGTCGGTGCATTTGCCGGTGGTATCGTCCAGCGTGAACAGCACGCCGTCCATGGCGCAGGGACCCTCGGCGGTGGCAAAACGGACG
>JAZPZT010000022.1:0-6679 GCA_045544815.1 Acutalibacteraceae bacterium
TTTGAACACGCACCCCCCTCATCTGGCTGCCCGATGTGCGTTTGAGCCAAACAAAAACCCCCGACGGTTTCCCGTCGGTGATTTTTCATCTTTATTTCTTGTAGCAGTAGAGGAACATCCACGCATTGGCAGGGTTGACGCCCTCTACCTCCTCGAAGAGGTAGCCGGGCTCGCCCTCGTTCCACCAATTCTGGCTGTTGCCGTAGTTTTCAATCATATACTTCAGGTCGGCGGTGAGAGGATACACTTTTTGAGTTTTATCCATCTTGTTGACGTACTCCTGCATCAGCACGGCGTACTGCTCCTTCGCCTTAAACGAGCCGTCGGCATTGTAGATGTAGGCGGTCATATTGCCAAATTCCTTCAGCATACCCTGAATGGAGGCATACTTGTTATCCATCTGCACGTATACCACAGGGCCGCCGGCGCTATCCAAGTGGTAATAGCCGTCCTTGTCGTTGTACACCAACATATGCTCCGCAGAGGATTGGATATCTACGTTAATCAGGCCGGCAGGAGCGGTAACGGAAACGGGCGCACCGTTACCCTTCCACTCCACGGTGGGAGCGTCCTCAATGCTCCAAGCGGGGTCACCAATGCGGGTGACCTGCAACACGGCGGCGGCGCAATTGGTCGCCGCGTCCACACCAATGACGTAGACGTTGCCCAACTCGCTCTCCCGCACCGAAATCGTAAAAGCGTTACCGGACAGGTTTTCCGCTACGTTGGTAGTGAAAACAAACATATCACTGCCGAAGTGACCAATCTTGGCGTAGGTGTTGGAGGAAGCAAAACGGAACGTGCCGTCGCGAGTGGGCTCAAATGCAAAGTAGTTGCGCTCCCCTGCCTTGAGGGTGACGTATGCCGCGCCCTCGGAGAGATAGGGAATATTGATGAGCTTGTCCGTCAGAGGGTCGTTGATACGCACCGTCTTGGTAGTATCGAGATCAGCGGCGAGAATGATGGTAATGCTCGCCTTGTTGACCGATACCACAGCGGCTTTTTCATCGTAGCGCAATTCGGTGCCCTCCACCTTGACGGTGTAGGTGCCGCGATCCAACGTGACGGTGGAGACGCCCTTTTTGTCGCCCACCTTTTTGGCCACCTGCTTGTCGCCGTCATAGAACAGGACGGTCAGCCCACCCATGGGATTGCCGTTGCTATCCAACAGTTTGACGGTGTAGTCCATGGTGGTGACTTCGGGATCGGCAGGAGGATCGGGAGGAGCGATGGGCTGCTCCTTCTCCAGCGTGATGGTCAGGGAGGTGGTACCGGCAGGATACCAAAAGCTGCTTTTCTCCGCTACGTAGCCCTCCGGCAGAATGGGACGAATGGTGATATCGCCCTCAGGCAAAACAAATTTTGCAACGCCTTTGCTGTCGGTGGTGACGGTTTTCAAAATCAGTTCCACCTGCGCACGCACTTCCACGCCTGCCATGGGTTTACCATCTTGGTCCTTGATGGTGACCGTGTAATCCACGGTGCGGTCGGGGCCGTCCACAGTAACCTCCCTCTTCTCAGCGAAGCATACCGTGGTTTGGATTGTCATAGCAGGATACTCGTTTTTCTCGTTAGGCAACACCATATAGGTGATGCGCACCTCGTCACCCTTGGCGACGGGCACCTCCAAATTGCCTTTTTCGCCATCCTCGCCCATCGTGCGGTTGGCGCCGGAGGTCAGGTTGTATACCTCCACATCCACGAGAAGAATGGTATCGTGAATCACACCAATATGCAACACACCATTGGCGGCGGCGGTGTGGGTATACACCACACCCGTCTCGTTTCCGGCCTCAATCTCAACCTTCAACTCCTTGCCATCACCATCTTTCAGCGTACCCAACCCATAGGGATTGAGCAGAGAACCCTTGGGATAGGTAAAGGTCACCTGAAAGGTGGCGTCGGCGGTACCCTTGTTGCCGATGGCCAGCTTGACGGGGAGGGTGATGTCATCGGTAGACACAGGGAAGGAAACGACACCGTTTTTCGGCTCGTAGGTCTTTCCCTCGTACTCCACGGTAACATCCTTACTCTTGATGGTGAGGATGGTGCCGCCCACGCGATAGACGTCGTAGTGGGTGACGCCGCCGGCCTTGACCACAGCGTCAAACTCCAACACGCCGCCAATCTCAAAAGGCAACTCCTTGGAGCCGTCACGCTCATCGTCGGGGAGCAACTCGTCGCCGCCCGTCGTGGTGGTCGTAGTGGTGGTCGTAGTGGTGGTGCCGTCGGTGGGGGTGGTGTCGTCGCCCTTATCCCCCTCACCGCAGGCGGTGAAGGTGAAAATCAGCACCAGTGCCATCACCAGCGCCAAAACTCTTTTTGTCGTATTCATAGTCGTCCTCCTATGGGGTTGGATTTCTTTAGCCGATTCATTGTATCACATTCGTGGGTTTTCGTCAATAAAAAGAGGTGTGCCGCGCGGCACACCTCTTTTACAATTAGAACAGACCGGTAATCTTGCCGTGGGCATCCACGTCGATACGCTCGGCGGCGGGGGACTTGGGCAGACCGGGCATGGTGAGAATATCACCGGTCAGCACCACGATAAAGCCGGCGCCGGCGGATACCTTCACGTTTTTCACCGTGACGGTGAAGCCCTCGGGGGCGCCCAGCTTGGTGGGGTCGTCGGAGAAGGAATACTGGGTCTTGGCAATACAAACAGGGCACTTATCAAAGCCCAAGGCGGTGAGCTGGGCAATCTGCTTTTTGGCCGCAGGCAGGATGGTGATGCCGTCGCCGCCATAGACCTTCTTGACCACGGACTCGATTTTTTCCTCGATGGAGCAATCCAGCTCGTAGGAGAAGGTGAAATCGCCCTGCTCCTCCTCGCAGAGACGAACCACCTCTTTGGCCATCTCGATACCGCCGGCGCCGCCGTCCGCCCACACGGTGGACAGCACGGTGTTGACGCCCAACTCACGGCACTTTCGGATGATGAAATCAATCTCGGCGTCGGTGTCGGTGAGGAAACGGTTGACCGCCACCACGCAGGGGAGTTTATAGACGTTTTTGATATTGGACACGTGGCGCAGCAGATTGGGGATACCACGCTCCAGCGCACCCAAATCCTCGGTAGCCAGCTCGGTCTTGGCGAGGCCACCGTGCATTTTCAGCGCGCGGACGGTGGCCACCATCACCACCGCGTCGGGGGTGAGACCTGCCATACGGCACTTGATGTCCAGGAATTTCTCCGCACCCAGATCGGCGCCGAAGCCCGCCTCGGTGACGGTGTAGTCGCCCATTTTCAGCGCCAAGCGAGTAGCCATCACGGAGTTGCAGCCGTGTGCGATGTTGGCGAAGGGACCGCCGTGGACAAAGGCAGGAGTACCTTCCAGCGTCTGCACCAGATTGGGCTTGATGGCGTCCTTGAGCAGGGCGGTCATAGCTCCCACCGCCTTCAGGTCGCCGGCGGTGACGGGTTTATCGTCATAGGTGTAACCCACGATGATACGGGAGAGGCGCTCCTTCAGGTCGGTGATGGAGGAGGCGAGGCAGAACACCGCCATAATCTCGCTGGCCACGGTAATGTCAAAGCCGTCCTCACGGGGCACGCCGTTGGGCTTGCCGCCCATACCGTCCACGATGAAGCGCAGTTGGCGGTCGTTCATATCCACGCACCGCTTCCAGGTGATACGGCGCACGTCGATGCCCAGGGCGTTGCCCTGCTGGATGTGGTTGTCCAACATAGCGGCCAGCAGGTTGTTGGCGGCGCCGATGGCGTGGAAGTCGCCGGTGAAGTGGAGGTTGATGTCCTCCATAGGCACCACCTGAGCGTAGCCGCCGCCTGCCGCACCGCCCTTGACGCCGAACACGGGGCCGAGAGAGGGCTCGCGGAGCGCCACGGTCACGTCTTTACCAATGCGGCGCAGGCCGTCCGCCAAACCGATGGTAGTGGTGGTCTTACCCTCGCCGGCAGGAGTGGGGGTAATGGCAGTAACCAGAATCAGTTTGCCGTCGGGGCGGTCGGACTCCTTCAACAGAGAGAGGTCGATTTTGGCTTTGTAATTGCCGTACTGCTCCAAATATTTCTCCTCCACGTGGGCGGTGGCGGCAATCTCGCGGATGTGCTTCATTTGACATTCCTGTGCGATTTCGATATCGGTTTTGTAGGACATAAAGAACACTCCTTTTCTGATTACAATTACTTAAAATACTTCACAGCCGCCTCGAACATACGGATGTCGTACTCGCCGGGGACGTTGCGGTAGAGGCCGTCGGCGATACGCTCGCTGTGGCCCATCTTACCAAACACACGGCCGTCGGGCGAGGTGATACCTTCGATGGCGAAGAGAGAGCCGTTGGGATTAAAGTCGATGTCGTAGGTGGGTTTGCCGTCCAAGTCCACGTACTGGGTGGCAATCTGCCCGTTTTCGCCCAAAGTCAGCGCCAACGCGGGCGAGCAAAGGAATTTGCCCTCGCCGTGGGAGATGGGCACGTTGATCACGTCGTCCACGTTCATCAGGCTCAGCCACGGCGATTTCGTGGAGGCGATACGGGTGTGGACGATACGGGACTGGTGGCGGTTGATGTTGTTAAAGGTCAGGGTGGGGCAATGCTCGTCGGTGTCGATGATTTTGCCGTAGGGCACTAACCCTAACTTGATCAGTGCCTGGAAGCCGTTGCAGATACCGCACATCAGACCGTCGCGATTGTCCAGCAGGTCGGTGACCGCCTCTTTGACGGCGGCGTTGCGGAAGAAGGCGGTGATGAACTTGGCCGAGCCGTCCGGCTCGTCGCCGCCGGAGAAACCGCCGGGGATGAAAATCATCTGGCTCTCCTTCACCTGATCGGAGAAGGCGGCCACGCTCTCGGCTACATCGTCGGCGGTGAGGTTGCGCACCACGAAAATCTCGGCGTCACCGCCGGCACGCTCCACCGCACGGGCGGAATCGTATTCGCAGTTGGTGCCGGGGAATACGGGGATAAGCACCTTGG
This sequence comes from Acutalibacteraceae bacterium, assembly GCA_045544815.1. GTDB lineage: Bacteria > Bacillota > Clostridia > Oscillospirales > Acutalibacteraceae > UBA5905. The sequence continues at coordinate 4,939 of JAZPZT010000022.1, forward strand.
GGCGTGCCACTTTAATGGCAGGGGCAACCGCAGGGGCAGCCTCGTAGCGGAAGGTGGGCGGTATCGCCTTCTCCTCCTTCGCTTTGGTGGGATAGACATCCTCCAAGGTGGCGGAGTTGAGGGCGTACAGCTCGTCAATGGTGGCGGTGTCGCCATCCAAATCGATGATACCGTCATCCGTAGTAACACCCAAGCGCAGGGCGCCGGGCAGAGAAATCTCCTCGGTGGTCTCGGCAATGATGAAGTCAGGGAAGGACAGGTGCCAGTTTTCTTTCAGACTCGCCTCGGACTTGAAGCCGATGTGGTTGCCGAAGGACATTTTCATAATACCCTCGGCGATGCCGTGCTCCACCGCCCAAGCGGAGAGAATCTTACCCTCGCGACATAGGGTATGGAAGCGGTCCCACGCCTCTTTGACGCTGTCGGCGGATTCTTCCGCAGGACCGAAGACGTAGACGGGATGGCCTGCAGCCTTAAACTCGGGGGTGATGACGTCGTTTTTATTAATGGGGGCGATGGCAAAGGAAATCACGGTAGGAGGCACGTCCAAATCCAGGAACGTGCCGGACATGGAGTCCTTGCCGCCGATGGCGGCGGCGCCCAGCTCCAGCTGGGCATCCAGTGCGCCCAACAGAGCGGCAAAAGGCTTGCCCCAACGGGTGGGCTCGTCCTTTAGTTTCTCAAAAAACTCCTGCAAAGTCAAGTAGGCCAGTTTGTAGTCGCAGCCGGCGGCCACCAATTTCGCCACGGAGGAAAAAACGGCGGCGTGGGCACCGGTGTAGGGGTCTACCGTCAAGCGGTCGGGGTCACAGCCCCACGCAAACACGCTGGCGGTGTCGGTGGACTGCCCCGGCAACATCGGAAAGGTGGCACACATCGACTGGGCAGGGGTGAGCTGGCGAGCACCGCCAAAAGGCATCGTAACGCTGCCTGCGCCGATGGTGGAGTCGAAGCGCTCGATAAGACCGCGCTGGTCGGCGGTGTGCAGATCGGCGGCCATCTCACGCAGAAAAGCATAGAGAGGTTGGCTCAGAACAGCCAAATCCTTTGCGGTGACCTCAACGTCAGCGTGCTTCACCGCACCGTTGGTGTCTAAGAAAGCACGGGACAGGTCGGCAACGGTCTGGCCACGCCAGGTCATCACCATACGCTCCTCCTCGGTGACCACGGCCACACGATAGGCTTCGAGGTTCTCAGCCTGAGCCAATGCGATGAAGGTGCCGGCGTCCTCGGCGGCGACCACGACAGCCATACGCCCCTGAGACTCGGAGATGGCAATCTCGGTGCCGTCCAAGCCCTCGTATTTCTTACGCACGGCGTCCAAATCAATGCGCAGGCCGGGTGCCAGCTCGCCGATGGCGACAGACACGCCGCCGGCGCCGAAGTCGTTACAACGCTTAATCAGCCGGGTGCAGGCGGGGTTGCGGAACAGGCGCTGGATCTTGCGCTCCTCAGGGGCGTTACCCTTCTGCACCTCCGACGCCATGGTGGTCAGGGATTTCATATTGTGGCTCTTGGAGGAGCCGGTGGCACCGCCGATACCGTCGCGGCCGGTGCGACCACCCAGCAGAATCACCACGTCTCCTGCGGCAGGGCGCTCACGGCGCACATTCTCGGCAGGGGCGGCGGCAACCACCGCGCCGCACTCCAAACGCTTGGCCACGAAGCCCTCGTGATACAGCTCCGCCACGTGACCGGTAGCCAGACCGATCTGGTTGCCGTAGGAGGAATAGCCTGCGGC
>JAZPZT010000023.1:0-3315 GCA_045544815.1 Acutalibacteraceae bacterium
CGTCCTCCTTCACCTTGAAGGTCAGAGTCGCCAGCAGGTCAGCCGTAGAGTTAGGCTTGGTGGCGTCGCACCAGTTGATGATAACGTAACCCTTCTCCTGCACAGCCTCGAAATCGCTCCAAGAATAGCCGGCTGCGGAGAAATTACCCTCGACGGCAGACACAAACTCCAGCAGGGTGGTGTCGAAATACACCTTTACCTTAGCGGAGACGATACCGGGGTTGCCGTCCACCTGTACGGTCAGGCTCACGTTCTCTCCGGCGTGGGCGCTGTTCTGCACCACGCCGATGGCGCCGCCGTAGATGGGCAGGTCGCGGACATAGCCGCAGTGGTTGCAATCGGCATCGTAGGCGTTATCGTACTCGTGGTCGCCCACCTCGCGCAGCTCACCGCACAGATTGCACTCATCGTCGCAAGCGTTGTCGTACTCGTGCTCGCAGGGATCCTCGACGTCGTCCTCAAAGTAGTACAGATCGGCATGGAAACCGTTGTAGGACACCTTAACGGGACCCATGGTGGTATAGTTTCTGTCGTTACGCGTGCCGAAAGCGTAGACGTCGTCGTTGACCTCAGCCACCAGTGTCCACAAATCGTAATCGTAGGTGTACACAGTGGAGGGGGCGGACTCGTAAGCACCGTTGACGTGCTTGCCGTCCTCGCTGACCACCATATTGATGTACACCTTGTTGTCATCCTCATCCAAGGCGTACAGGTAATAGCCGCCGGCAGTCTTTTCCAGATACACCAGGATAGCCGCCTCAGCATCGGTGGTGGTTTCCATATAGAAGCCGTTCATAGCGCCGTTGAGGAAATACACGTCCTCGGTGCTGACGTTCTCCTGCACCATGCCCAGCAAGTAAGGAATGGTAGTGTCGATGTCATCATCGGGCTCGACGGGAACGTCGGGAACGTCAGGCACATCGGGCTCGTCGGGCTCGTCGGGCTCAACGGGAGGCTCCACGGGGGTGTCGCCGCCCTGGGCCACGATCCAGCCGTTCTTTATTTGGGGAGTGCCGTTATACTGACCCACGACGCCGTAAATGGTGACGGTGTCACCGGCCACAGGGGCGTTCTCCATAGCGTCGTAACGGACGGAACCGTCCTCGTTATAACTACCATAGATAAGCAAGGTATTGCCCTCGTCATCAGCAATGTACATATTACCCCACTTGGTATCGTATACCTCGGTGATGACACCGGTGACGTAGTACTTCTCAGTGGTGTAAGTATTATGCTCCTGAGCCAAACCCATCGCAATGATATCAACCAAAGGCAACTCAACGTTACCCGCACCGGGGCCGTCATCGCCGTCCTCAATGACATGGCAAATCCAGCCGTCTTTCATCTGAGCGGTGCCGTTATATTGACCAATGATGCCATACAGATATATGTAGTCGCCCACAAGAGGCCGCATATCCAAGGCGTCATAGCGAATGGTGCCGTCCTCGTTCCAAGTGCCATAGATGGTCAGAATATTGCCGTCAGCATCCTGGATCTTCATATTGCCATACTGGTTGTTGTACACCTCAACGATCTCGCCCTCAACGTAATACTTAGCCTCAGTAAAGACGTTGTGCTCCTTGGAAGCTCCCAGAGCAATCGCCTCAGCGATGGTCAGCTCGGTATCGGGCTCAGGATCGTCGGAGACGGGAGGATCGACAGGCTCGTCGGGGACGTCGGGAACATCAGGTGTGTTACCGGCCTCACCGGTGTAGACGGTGATGGAGTCCACACGCACCTGAGCCGCCAACTGCGCAATCACAAGAGAATCCGCAGAAGCAGCCAGGGTAACAGTCACCACGGTGCCATCCACAGAGACGGAACCATCGGTGATGGAGGCTGCCAAATCTGAGGCATAGGAATCCTTGTAATCATCACAATAGAACTCAATCTTGGTCATACCGGGATACTCAACCTTAACGGTAGAGGACTTATAGAAGCGGACGGGATAGCCCTCGCCGCCGTAGTCGCCCACGTTAGAGGTAGAGGCACCCTTATCGTTGGTGACGGTAATACCATTCTGCTCCCACACCTGCTGCTCGGTGGAGTAGGCGGTACGATTTGCCTTATCGGTAAAATCGAGGGTGGCGGAATTGCCTTCGGCCATTGCAGAGAAGGGGATGATGCCGCACAGCAACAACACCGCCAACAAAGCAGCGACCAGTTTGCGCATTTTCATGGTTTTATGCCTCCTAAAAAGTGTGTTTTGGTGGGGGAAAACCTCATCTGTATTACCATATCATATATCGACGGAAAATGCAACAATTGGCAACGAAAAACGGCGGAGAAAACCTCCGCCGTTTTTTTGTTAATTATTCAGTATTTTCTGCAAGGCGCTCAGGTCGCGGTTGTTGTACTCTCCGTCCCCGTTGACGTCGGCGCCTGCCTCATTCACCGTCACAGGCCACTCGTTGAGATATTTCTGCAAAAGCGCCAAATCGCGGTTGTTGAGGTTTCCATCGCCGTTGACGTCGCCCGGCGCAACGGGAGGAGCTACGTAGTACGTATTCACAAGCCACGCCGACTCCTCGATAAAGGCTCCCTGCTGTATCGGCGCAAAGGGTGAATAGCGAGGGATATACCAACCTTGATCGGTGCCGTAGCACTGCAGATATTTCATCAGATCCACCGTCAGGTAGTAATAGTTCCCATCCAGCGCATCGGCATAATCCACCATAGCGGTGACAAAGTCATAGCCTTTGGTCTCGGAATACCGCCCACGCATTACGTCAATGGGAGGCCACTCCTCCCCTTCCACGTCATCGGGATAGAACAGCTTATACAGGTCGGTCCACACGCTGGCGCGCAAATCCACATAGATGATGGGGCCGTTCACATTACCCAGATGACAAATGCCTTGGGAATCCGTTACCACCGTCTGACGTTTCGTAATATCCACGGCGGTGAGAGGTTCGGTGGTCATTTTAAACGAGGAAGAAGGCGTGTGTCGGTTGCGATAGGTGGTATAGGTCACCTTGACAGGCGGCACATAGCCCGTCACCGCCGTGATGGTGATGGTGGCAGAGGTGACACCGGATAGACCGATGAGCAGACTCTGTCCCACAGAGGTACAGGTGACGGTCACCACACCATCCACTGCGTCGTAGGCGGGAATGGACACAAACTGAGAAGATCCATACCAAAAGTTCAGTACGGCGTCGGGATGATCCACCGCCACCTCATAATTACCCACGGCAGTAGGCTTAAACTTAAAAATCGTGGTAGTGTCCACCGCTGCGGTCACTCGATTCTCCCCCACCTTTAAGACGGTGGACGACACCGTATAGTCCGCCGCGGCCGCCACAGATACACAGG
>JAZPZT010000024.1:0-38308 GCA_045544815.1 Acutalibacteraceae bacterium
AATCAGGTAAGATCCCACGAAGACTACGTGGTTGATAGGCTGTGTGTGTAAGGGCAGCGATGTCTTTAGCTTGACAGTACTAATAGATCGAGGGCTTGACCTACAAATTCGAACAGATGTAACGAACACATTTTGACAGGAAGCGGTGAAGATGACACCGCGACCTGCAGCAGGTTCTTTCCATCGCACTCTTTTCAATGTGACTTTATTCAGTTCTGAGGGTTCTGATTAGGGGGTAAAACTCCGCGAACATCTCAATAGTTGGTGCTGATGACGGTGAGGGTACACCCGTTCCCATCCCGAACACGGCAGTTAAGCTCACTCGTGCCGACGATACTTGGCTGGAAGCGGCCCGGAACAATAGGTAGGTGCCAACACAAAGAGAGATCATCCACTTGGATGGTCTCTTTTCTTTTGCGGCTATGTTTTCCAACCAAACGGAGAATTTTTCTGGAATGCGCTCTCCGTTTGATGTATTTACAATGGCAATAACTTACGATATACTATTAACATCGATGTGAGGAACTAACATCGGTTACGTAATCAATGCCACCTCGCCATCAGAATAATCAAAGCCGTGACAGCACAACTGTTGTGATGGCTTAGAGAGGTGCGTTCAATGAATAAAATCCGTTCCATCTTATCCAATATGTTCTATATTTTTGCGGAGATGTGGCGATTTAGTAAAACTCTATTTGTGTGCAGGCTATCTTTGGCAATACTAAATGGTTTTGTCCCTCCGCTGAATGCGTATGTGCTAAAGGTGCTGATTGAGAAAATCAGTGAGCGCAACTGGCTTTTGGCTGTTAATGCAATAGTGGCAATCGTATCCGTCAACCTGATCAACGACGTTTTACACTCTTTTATCAACAAAAAACTTGGGGCTTCTAACAGTTTGTTTCGGAACCATCTTATGTTTAAGGTGCATACTAAAACGGCCAATATGGATTATGAAATCCTATACGATCCTGCGATGATCCAAAAGAAAGATATGGCCGTCAAAGCAATACAAGAAAACAGATCCACCAAATACGTAGATGTTATATTTTCTTATATTTCTTACATCATCACAATTGCATCCATAATGTATTTGTTATCCTCCTTTTCATGGTGGGTGTATCTCATTGTTTTATTGCTGTGCTCTGTAAAGATTTGCACATCGGTAGTGGACAAAAAGCAATCGTATGATGCTGCGATTGAAATGGCACCGATCAATACGGAAATAACATACTATATGACTACGTTAACGGATGAAGCATACGCTAGCGAACTGAAAATGCATTCCATTTCCGATTGGATCGTTAGTAAATATAAAAAATGCATCATTCGAACGCAGAGGATTATGGAAAAGTTATTGTCCAGTTCTTTTAAAACTCGTATCGTGAAAAACATTCTTTCAGCGGCAGAAAATGTTTTTATTTATCTGTTTGTGACCGTTCAGATGCTTTTTTACGGTATGTCCTTCGCGAACTTCACATTGGTGACTTCAGTCTTGCGCTCGTTTTCTGATGTGATAACTAACGCCACTCGCGGTTTGCTTGATATAGCGGAAAACAGCGCTTATATTGAACACTATCGGCAATTTATGAACACTGAAAATCATATTGCCGTTGCCGGAAAAGGAACGGATGTGAGCTTGTTAAAAGACAGCGATGGTGCATACGTGCTCTCCGATGTCAGTTTTGCCTATCCCGGTAGCAAAAGCAATACGTTAAACAACGTAGATCTCAATGTGCAAAAGGGGAAATTCTACGTTATTGTTGGAAAGAACGGTGCAGGAAAAACAACGTTAGTGCGTCTGCTGTGCAGATTGTATGATGTGAGCGGCGGCTCTATCAAATATATGCATGAAGATATTCGAAATATCGAATACCAATCTTATCGTGACAACATCGGCGTGGTGTTCCAAGATTACAAACACTACTGTATGTCGATAGCAGAAAATGTTGCTATGAACGAGTACGACGAAACCGAGGAAACAACGGAAAGAATACTGGCCGCACTATACAAAGCTGGATTGAAAGATAAGATAGAATCGTTACCCAATGGTATTCATACGCAGTTGGGCAAAATCTTTGATAGCGAAGGAATTTTGCTTTCCGGCGGAGAGCTGCAAAAACTGGCATTGGCGAGAGTTCTTTTTCAAGACCCGCCGGTCGTTATTTTGGATGAGCCCTCCAGTGCTCTGGATGCGTTGGCCGAAGACGAACTGATTCAAACATTTAATTCTGCGCTTACCGGTAAAACCGTGTTCTATATTTCCCATAGATTGTCCGTTGCCAAATATGCAGATAAAGTTATTTATATGGAAGATGGCAGAATCACCGGCTTTGATCAACACGAAAAGCTTTTAGAAAGCTCTGCGTCTTACAATAATATGTATGAAGCGCAAGCCAAGCACTACAAATAAGGAAGTCTTTACAAGGTGAGCAAAGGAGAAAAAGGTATGACCATCGGTAAGAACATCGCCGCGTTGCGTAAGAAATGCGGCCTGACGCAGGCACAGTTGGGCGAGCGATTGGGAGTGTCCAATCAGGCCATCTCAAAGTGGGAGAAAGGAATGAACCTGCCGGACGTGATGCTGCTGCCGCAGATCGCCAAGGTGTTCGGCACCACTATTGACCGTCTGTTTGAGGGAAGTGACGCCCCGATGAAGGAGACATCCGACGAGCGGCTTGTTTGGATTTTGCGAGAAGAGTACGACGACGCCACTCTGATCGTTCGTTATCCGGTGGAAGCCGCCGAGCGTATGCTGCAGGTGCAAATTGAGGTATCCGGCGTACAATTGAGTGCAAAACAGCGAAAAGAATTCAACGAAGAGCTTAAGGCGATGCATCAGCTCGGTATGTTAGTGGACAAAGGGTCGGAAATGACGATAGAGGTGGTACGGTATGAAGATTAAAGTGAGCAACAAGGGCGTCGTCACCGAAGAGATCATCGAAAACGGCATTGTTCTGCGCACTAAACAGGGCGGAATCCACAACAACATCATCAACGTGCAGGGGGTGGAGTGGAAACTGTACCCCATCTGCACCAAAGTGTTTCCTGTCGAGGACGGTGAGGATTTTAGCGTGGACATCTGTACTAATCCGCGGATCAAAGAGGTGTTGGACGTGTTTGCGAAGTATCCGAATTTTCCGATGTTAGAGTTTCATCGTGGCGATCTGCACATCGAGATCACGATGTAATAGAAACACCCCACCCGCATTCGGGTGGGGTGTTCTCTGTTGGGGGCGGACACGCACCAACTTTTGCACAAAATGTTGCGCCAAGGGTAGAAATGTGTGCTATACTGTTCTTGCAAAGGAGGGATTTGCGTGAAAAGTGTTGCTGAACGGCTGAATGACGTGATCGACTACGTTGAAAACCATCTTACCGACGAAATCGAGCAGGAAGCGATTGCGCGCATTGCTTGCTGTTCCTATTACGACGTGGGACGGATGTTTTCGCTGGTGGCAGGTCTGTCCATCACCGATTATATCCGCAACCGGCGGCTGGCCTTGGCGGGAGAGGAGCTGAAAACAAAAGGCGTCCGTGTGATTGACGTGGCGCTGAAATACGGCTACGATTCTCCTGTGTCCTTTTCCCGCGCTTTTTCGAAATTTCACGGATTTCCTCCCGGCAAGACCGGTGAAAACGGGGCGATCCCCAAACCCTTTCCCCGACTGGTCTATCAAATACGAGCAAAGGAAGTGCAGAATATGATCCGCAAAGACGTTCTCCGTGTCAACGGAAAGGAATACGAAGCGAGCTATTTCGGCGAGAGGGATATGTCCTCCTGGTCGGACTACGCTGTGAAACGAGAATACTGGCGGTTGGAAAACGTGGGCGACGATTTCAAAGACTGTCAAAAAGACAGCGAGGTGCTCCCCTACAACAACTATCCGCCCATCGCCATCGAGGTGGGGCAGGTGTTCGTCATCGATTACCACAAGAAAGAGGGCGGCGTTGACCGCCGCGTGTATCTGGCGGACGGCACGGTGTGGCGAGGGCTGGATTCCACCCGACGGATCTTTGTAAAGGAGTGACATTATGCCGTTGTTTGCGTTACTAAAAAACAAAGCCGCATTGTGTGAAGAAACGGCGTTTGTCAACGTCTATCGTGTTGCGGCGGAGGGAAAGGAATACAAAATCGTCCTTACCAAAAGAAGCGCCAACAGTCATACCGTTATTCACTGTGAGCACAATCGTATCTTGTGGGAGCAGGTGCCCTTGTTTCCTCGCCTTTCCGGTCGCAACTACGGCTACAAAGTGCCGATTTACGCCGCCATTCCCGAGAAAAACCGTGTGACCCTCTTTGTGGTAAAGGGCAAACCCGATGGTTTTGTTGGGCTGGACAACGGCGTGTTTCGTTGTGCGGATAATTTGGATGAAAGTTGCATCAACGTGATGAGTTGGCGCCGATTTAGGCGGTTATGACGGGTCAACTTTCCGTTCAGCCAACTCAACTACCGCTCTATTGACGGTGGGGGCGGGACGAGTATACAATAAATAGCGTAAAAACGCAGAAAAGTTACCCCGATTGGCTAACCAAACCGCAAAACCGCCGACTATATAAACGTAGGGAGAATATGTGTGCCTGCGCAAAAAATATGGCAAAAATTTCTGCGATAGCGGAAAACGGTGCGAAAAACAGGCCGGATTCTCATTACGTGTAATGAAAAAGAATTTTTTCCGAGTCGTCAACGAAAGGTTTTGAGGTGTGAATGATGAAAAAAGTAAATCCCTACCTAATTTCCGTGGCGGTTTCTGCCGTGTTGTGCGCCGTGGCGCTGTTCCTACCTATGGGTGATGGTGCGTTGTGGCAACGTCCCTGTGTCAACGTTTACAGCCTATTTGCGGCGGCGTTCTTCGTGATGAATACCGTGGGTATGATCGCGGCGGCAAAAGGAAGCAACGCCTTTGCCAAGCCTTACACGCAGGAGCGGCCGGCCATCGAGGAGAAAAAGAGTCGCGCCACCGCCGTGGCGATGGCGTTTTTTGAGTTACCGTTGTTGGCTACGATATTTTTCGTGGACGGCGGCTGGAAGATGGTGGCGTGTTCCGTCTTGTACGTGGGCGGTGCGCTGGTGATGGCGTCGCTCATTGGCGAGTGTTCCGTGAGAAAAATGCGCAAGGCGTTTGCGGAGCAAGAACAGCGTGAACTGGCACAGCAACGGAAAAAGGAAGAGGATTAACCCAACCCACCTCACGCTTTCGTTGAGTTCACCTCAACTACCGCTCTATTGACGGCGGCGGGGGATGGGTGTACAATAACCCCAAGAAAACCCAAGGAGGTGGCACAATGGACTGGGAGAGACCCCATCGGGCGCCGAAACGCCCACGGGGCTGGTCAAAACCCTACTGGGCGCAGGCCGGCCTGTGCGTCTGCGTGACGCTGCTGGCTTTCGTGGCGAGCCTCATTATCGTCGGCTTTGTCTGCGGCGTGGTGCTGCGTGCCGCCATCCCGGCACCGCCGGTGGTGTGGCGCGCCATCGAGACGGCGCTGGACGCCGTCATCTACGCCGCCGTGGCGTGGTATTTCGCCACCCGAGAAGGCTATACCAAGCGCGCCGCCCACACCAAGGTGACCCTGGTGGGCGGTTTGTGGTTTGCGCTGCTGCGTTGCCCCGTGGCGCTGCTGTTTGACGGCGCACCCTATGCGGCAGGGTCGCTGGCCCGTTCGCTGGCGCACCTCGTCTATTTTGGCAATCAGTCCCTGTTCGTCAGCAGCCTCGACACCGCACCGCCCTTGTTGACCGCCGCCTGTGCTCTGGTGGCGGATCTGTGCGTGCTGATTCCCGTCACGGTGGTGGCGGAACGCGTGGGCGCCAAGGCCTTTAAAGCCGAGGAAGCCGCCCTTACCCAAAAACAAGCGGAAGAAGAATAAAAAACCGCCTCACCCCTATCGGGTGAGGCGGTTTTGTGCTATTTACTTTATTCCTGCTCGTCCTCTTTGGCAGAGAGAGCCTTTTTCTTCTGCTTCTCACGGCGATCGTAGACGTCACGCACCACCATCTGCAGGACAGCCATCAGGGGCGGGCCAAGGAGAACGCCCCAAAAGCCGAAGAGACCACCGAAGAAGGTGATGCCCAGCAGCACGTACAAGGGGCGCAGACCCACGGAATCGCCCACGATACGGGGCTGGATGATATTGGCGTCCACCTGCTGCACCACGATGATGTAGATGGACACGCCGATGGCCATGGGCAGGCCGTTGGTCAGCAGAGCCACAAAGGCGATACCGATACAACCCACGATGGCGCCGAAATAGGGAATCAGATTCATCAGACCCAACAGCATACCCAGCAGCACGGCGTAGGGCACGCGGAAAATCAGCAGGCCGATGGACACCACGACACCAACCACCACGGCGTCCATCAGAGCGCCGTAGAGATACTGGGAGAAGATAACGCCGCTGCGACGGGTGTACTGGCGCAGGCGAGCCAAAGGACGGGCCGGTATAAACAGGCTCAGCAGGCGCTGGAGGGCACGGCTGAGGTGCTCACGGCCATGGAGCATATAGATGGAAACTACCAGAGAGATCACCACGTTCACCAACGAGGAGGCCACGCCGCCCACGCTCTTGACCGCCGTCATCAGATTTTCGGTGGTGATGAGGTTGGTGAAGGTGTCGGCGATGTTGGCATATATCTCTGCCGCTTTGTCCTGCAGGTCGAAGGCGCCTAAAGGTCCGTCGGGGGCGATCCATGCTTGCAGGTTGGTGTAGGCGTCTGCCAGCAATTTCGGCAAAGAATCAATCAAACCGGACAGACTCTCGATGAGTACGGGAATCACCAGGTAAATCAGCAGGGCAACCAGGCCTAAAAAGACCAAATAGGAGATACACAGCGCCAAGGGGCGCGCCAACTTGGGCCACGCCTTGCCCTTAAGGGTAGCAAAGCGGTCCTCCAGCCATTTGCAGGGGCGATAGAGGAAAAAAGCCAGCATAAATCCGCCCACGAAAGGAGCAAAAATGTCGATAATCTTGTGAATGAGGCCCAGCACGCCGTCCAAACTGGTGTAGGTCTTATACAGCAGTGCCACGGCGGCCAGCAGGCTGAAATACCACAGCCATTTCTGTATGCGGTGTTTGTTCATCAGGGCACCTCCCTAATCGGATATTACTCTATTCTACAGTATAGCAAAGTTATCGGTTAAAAACAAGAAATATTTGTAAACAATTGGGAAACACTCCTTCTGTGAAAAACATTCACCGACAAAAGGCGTGTTTGCGGTTGAGCTTTGACGGCGTAAGTGGTATGATAAAGAGGATGTGAATACTATGCACAAGGGAGGTGCGGTGATGGGATATAATCTGTTTGGCGATCGGTTGCGTGCCCTGCGTAAGCAGGCGGGTCTGACCCAGCAGGCAGTGGCGGAGAAGCTGAGCGTTCACCGCACCGCCTATACCAAGTATGAGACCAGCGGCGTTATGCCTGACCCCTTGGGTCTGGTGGTGCTGGCGGATTTATTCGGCGTGACGGTGGATTATTTGGTGGGCCGTGACCATGTCGACGAGCCGCTGGTGGCCGCCGACGGCAGAGTGGCTATGAGCCTGACCTTAGAGGAGCAGCAATTGGTGCAAATGTACCGCCAGCTGACTGTTCAGGAGCAGCAGATGCTGCTGCAACAGGCGCAAAAAGACTTCAAAAACCGCGCGAAAAGAGGGTAAAAAAGAGCCTATCCAATATGGATAGGCTCTTTTTTTAGTGTGTACTAATCAGTGACCGCCCAGAGCGTCACTCAGTCGTGCCCAGTCGGCGAGGGTCAATTCCTCCGCGCGGGAGGTGGCGGATAGTTCTGCCGCCTGCAATGCGGCGGCGATGGCCTCTTTGCCGTGGCCGGCGGCGGTGAGGGAGTTGAGCAAGGTCTTACGCCGCTGATTAAAGCCGGCACGGATGAGGCGGAACATATGCCGCTCGTCCTGCACGGCGCAGGGATTGTCCTTGCGGATGGTCAGGCGGATGACGGCGCTGTCCACGTTGGGCGCCGGCATAAAACTGCCCCGCGACACGCCAAACAGAGTCTCTGCCTCGGCGTAATACTGCACCGCCAGCGTGACGGCGCCTGCCTCACGGGTGCCGGGTGTGGCGCACAGCCGCTGTGCCGCCTCTTTTTGCACCATCACGGTGATATTCTCGATAGGCAGGCGGCTCTCCAACAGCATCATCACGATGGGGCTGGTGATGTAATAGGGCAGATTGGCGCACACCGCCACGGGGCGATCGCCAAACTTCTCTGCGATGATGTGGGGCAGGTCCAGCTTCATACAGTCGCCCCAGACGAAGGACACGTTGTCCTGCCCTGCCAGCGTCTCTGCCAATACGGGCGGCAGACGGTCGTCCAGCTCAATGGACACCACCTTGCCGGCACGAAGCGCCAGCTCACGGGTGAGCACGCCGATACCGGGGCCGATTTCCAGCACGCCCGTGTCGGGCGCAGCACCGCAGGCCTCTGCCATACGGGGGCACACCGAGGGGTTGATGAGGAAATTCTGCCCCAATTTTTTGGAAAAGTGGAAACCGTGACGGTCCAGCAAATCCCGAATATAGCCCACGTCGGTCAGACGAGGAGAATCGTGCATAGGGGACACTCCTTATTTCTTAAACTTCAGCCGCTTGCGGCGGCGCTTGCGGTTGTGGTTGATGGCGTATACCACGTAGGCGATAATGAGCAGGATGATCACGCCAATGCCAATCAGCACGAAGGGCAGCGCCTTGCCCAAGAAGGAGACGAAGGAATCCCAGGCGTATTGCAGGGCGCTGCGGTCAATGGTCTGCGCCGCTACCAATTCCACCTCGCCGATTTTCTGGTCCACGTTGACGAAGAGTTCCACCTTGCCGTAGACGGCGCCCTGCTGTACGGGTGCCTCCACCGTCGGCTCGTAGACCGTCACCTTGCGGATGATTTGGTCCAGATCGATGTCCATCTGCACCACGGTGGCCACCTCTTTGGCGGGGATGAGGTTGACGTGGTCGATTTCCCAGGCGTGCTCCACCTTGACGGTGGCGAGGATTTCCCGCTTGGCCAGCACCGTCTTATACTCGAATTTCTTAAACGCCCAGCGCAGCAGGGCTTTCACGTCTCTGTAATGGAGGTTGCCCTCGCCGTTTTCGTTGGTGATGGGACAGCCCATGGTCACCACCAGATACTCGTATCCGCTGTCCCGCGCCACGGCGGCGCAGGCGCGGCCGTCCACCTCCGACCGACCGGGGCGGCTGTGGACGATGGGAGCATAGTAGTAATTGCTGGAAATCTGTGCCAGCTCGTTGTTGCCGGCAATCTTACGGGGATTGCCGCCGCTGATGGGATTAACGGTATAGATGAAATGGCCCGTCAAATCCTCAAACAGGGAAAAGCGCAGGCAATACCGCACGATGCGATACATATCCCGCACGGTGGTGTGCTGCATAGGCGTGTCCAGACCGCTGAGCATATCGAAATAGCTGTCGGTGCAACCCAGTTCCTGCGCCAATTCGTTCATACCACGCAGGAAGGTGGGCACGTCGCCGTCGATGGCCTCTGCCAGCACCACCACCGCGTCGCTGGCGGTGTGGATAAAGGAGAGGGTCAGCAGATCACGGAGCGACCAGGTCTCGCCGTATCCCATACCGGCAGGGTTGACGCCCGTACCGGCCACGTATTGATTGAACAGGGCGATGGAATAGGTGCCGCCCTCGGTATCGATGTCCAGATTTTTCTCTTCGATACGGGTGAGGGCATAGGCCATCACCATATACCGCATCATCGCACCGGGCGCATAGGCGGTATCGCCGTTTTTCTCATACAGCACCACGTCCAGCTCGGGGTCGCCTGCCAAACTCACCAGCAGGGCGGCGTCGGAGTAGACGGTGATATCGTCGGGCAGGGGATATCCCTCTGCCGCCACGGGTGCGGCGCAGGTGCACAGCAGGGTCACTGCCATCACCACCGCCGTCAAGAGAGCGAGTATGCGTCGTTTCATTCCATCACCACCAGTTTTGCTTGTTATCACCCTACATTATAGCATATAAGAAAGGAAATGTACAAGAGGATTTTCACATTGTTAAATTTTTGCTTTTTCCTCCTCTGCCCTCTTGCATTGTGCGGAGAAATGGAGTAAAATAAGGGGCAGAAAGCGGCACACCGCCGTAAAAATGTAAGGAGTGTATACCAATGGCTATGAATGTTTTAGTTGAGACCTCTGCGCGTCATATTCACGTGTCCCAGGAGCACTTGGAGATTCTGTTCGGTAAGGGTTATGAGCTGACCAAGAAGAAGGACCTGTCCCAGCCCGGCCAGTACGCCTGCGCTGAGCGCGTGGACGTGGTCGGCCCCAAGAAGACCCTGCCCGGCGTGTCCATTCTGGGCCCCGTGCGCCCTGCCACCCAGGTGGAGCTGTCCCTGACCGACGCCCGTTCCATCGGCGTTGTGGCTCCCATCCGCGAGTCCGGTGACGTCGCCGGCTCCGGCGCTTGCAAGCTGGTTGGCCCCTGCGGCGAGGTGGAGATTGCCGAGGGCGTCATTGCCGCAAAGCGTCACATCCACATGACCACCGCCGACGCCGCCGAGATGGGTTTGGTTGACAAGCAGATCGTCTCTGTCAAGATCGCCTCCGAGGGTCGCGAAACCATTTATGGTGACGTGGTCGTCCGCGTCAGCGATAAGTTCGCTCTGGCTATGCACATCGACACCGACGAGGCCAATGCCGCCTGCGCCGGCACCGTTGGCGAGATTATTAAGTAATTTTTCGCTCTGCCAAAACCGCTGTCCGTTTGGACAGCGGTTTTTTTGTTGTGTTACGCACGTCTCACCCCGAAAAACATAAAATTTTGGTTGCATTGTGCGAAAAAAGACGATACAATGGTGTTACCATTTGCGAAAGGGGTTTTGAACTATGAAGATTTGTCCTAAATGCGGCGCCGAAGCAGACGGCGTATTCTGTATCAACTGCGGTGCGGCTGTGAACGAGAGCCCTGCGGCTCCTGCCGCCGAGAAGCCTGCCGAGGCACCTGTGGCCGCACCCGTGCAGCCCACCTACACGCCTCCCGTGCAGCCTACTTATACTCCTCCCGTACAGCCTACGTATACCGCTCCCCAGCAGCCCTACGGCTATTATCCTCCCCAGAAGCCGGTCGAGGAGCCGATTTCCGTGGGCGGTTGGATTGGCCGCAGCCTGATTCCCTGCATTCCCGGTGTGGGTGCCATCATCTATCTGATTATGCTGTTCGTGTGGATGGGCGATAAGACCAAGGAGGAGACCTTCCGCAACTGGGCGAAAGCGCAGCTCATCGTGATGGGTATCGTTGTCGGTCTGTCGATTCTGCTGATCATCTTCGCCGCCGCCATGGGTATGTCCCTCGCCGAGTCTATGTATTAATCCAACACGAAAAACCGCTGACCGATTGGTTGGCGGTTTTTTGTTGTTACGCACCACACCCTCCCCTCTTGACAAATAGCGTCTACTATGATAGACTAACCACAAGCCTTATGGAGGAGGATAACTATGCGTAACTTTTTTGCCGTGGATATGACCGACCCCGACAACCCCACCATGTCGGCGGATGGCTACTGCCGCCGCCGTGTCAGCGACGCTTTGTCACAGCAGATGGAAACCCTGTCGGACGAAATGACCGAAAACGTGGAGCAGGCCACCCGCTCGTGGCCGCACAAAATCGCCGGATTTGCCGTCGGCGCGGTGGCGCTGGTTTCCATCGCTGCCTTTGATATCTTGGCGGAGGGCGCAGAGACGATTCCCCCGACGGCGTGGCTGTGCCTGATTCCCGTTGCCATCTGTTTGGTGGCAGGGGTGCTCATCAGCCGCTCCTACAAAAAATTGGTGGACGACCGTATGGGCACCGACGAGATGACCCTGCAGGCACAGCAAGCCGAGGCCTGCTACCACCTCTCCCGTCACGAGATGGGGGTGCCGGAGGATGCCGCCGCCGTGGATATTCTCACCTACCCTTATGAGATGAAGAAGGGCAAGGAAAAGCAGCTTCACGTGGAGGACGAGCACTATCACGCTATGGAAATGGCGGCTTTTGTGGAGGATGGCTATCTGATGTTGGCGGAGGCGGACAGAACCTACGGTTTTTCGCTGGCGCAGGTCACCGCCGTCACCCGACTGGAGGGCGGCACCCGTGTTTACAGTTGGAATAAAGAGGAGGGCTGTAAGGACGAGCCGTACAAACCCTATCGCATTTCCTACAACGAGGACGATGACGTATTCACCGTCCGTGCGGTGTACGTGGTGGAGTGGCCGGAGGGCGAGCTGGTGTTCCCCGACTACGATTGGGAGCGGATTTTGGCGCCTATGACGGGGCTTTCCACCACCGCCACGGAAAAACGCGTGACCTTTAGCCTTGGATAAATCCACTTTTCCTCTTGCATTTGTCGCAAAAAGACGATACAATGAAATTATCAAATTAGAAAGGGTGTTTTTTTCTATGAAAACTTGTCCCAAGTGCGGCGCCGAGGCCGACGGCATTTTCTGCATTAATTGCGGTGCGGCGATCAACAGCGAGCCTGCTCCTGCCCCCGTGAGCAAGCCTGCCGACGTGGAGAAGCCTATGGGTACTCCCTATCAGCAGCCCACTCAGCCTCAGCAGCCCTACTATCCCCCTGCACCTCAGCAGCCCGTACAGGAGCCCGGTCTGGGCGTCGAGCTGTTGCTCTGCTTCTTCCTGGGTGGTTTCGGCGTGCACAAGTTCTATCGTAAGAAAATCGGTATGGGTCTCTTGTACCTGATTACCGGTGGTCTGTTCGGTATCGGTTGGCTGGTCGACACCATTTCCCTGTTCGTTAAGTGGATTAAGACCCTGTAATTCATCAAAAAGAAAATCCCTACCGCTGTTGCGGTAGGGATTTTTGCGTTTTTACAACATCACGATGCCGTGGCGCTCGCACTCCGCCACCATCTCGGGCGGCCAGACGGACACCTGCACCTCGCCGATGTGGGCCTTTTCCAGCATCAGCATACACAGGCGGCTCTGACCGATACCGCCGCCGATGGTCAGGGGCAGGGTGCCGTCGGCAATGCCCTGATGATAGGCGTATTGCATACGGTCCTCGGCACCTGCGGCTTTCAGCTGGCGCGCCAGCGCATCCGCATCCACACGGATGCCCATGGAGCTAATCTCCAGTGCGTGACCGAGGACGTCGTTCCACAGCAGCAGGTCGCCGTTCAGCGTCCAGTCGTCGTAGTCGGGGGCGCGGCTGTCGTGGGGCTCGCCGCTGGCCAGCTTGTCGCCGATCCCCATCAGGAATACGGTGCCGCACTCACGGGTGATGGCGTCCTCTCGCTCCTTGCCCGACAGGTCGGGATAGCGGTCGGCCAATTCCTGGGCGGTGATGAAGGTCACCTCTTCGCAGATTTCGGCGGTGAGGAGAGGGTATTTCTGCTGCAAGAGCTTGTTGGTGTCGGCAATGGCCTTGACAATACGGCGCACCGTCTTTTGCAGATATTCCACCGTGCGCCGGTCGGCGGTGATGACCGCCTCCCAGTCCCACTGGTCCACAAAGATGGAGTGGGTGTTGTCCATAGTATCGTCGCGGCGAATGGCGTTCATATCGGTGTAGATACCCTCGCCGGGGCGGTAGCCGTAGCGACCCAGCGCCACACGCTTCCACTTCGCCAGAGACTGCACCACCTCGGCGTGAGCCTCGTCCAATTCCTTGACCGAGAAGGACACCTTGCGCTCCACGCCGGACAGGTCGTCGTTGATACCGCTGGCGGCAGGCACCAGCACGGGGGCGGTGACACGCTCTAAATGTAAGCCCTGCGCCAACAGCACCTGAAAGGTGTCTTTGATCACCTTAATGGCCTGCTGGGTTTCCCGCAGGGAAAGCTTGGAACGGTAGCCGTCAACAAATTGTGTTTGGGACATAACAATCCCTCCTTGAGAGGTTAATTAGCGAATGCTGCCTACGGTGCGGGGGAACAGCTGGGCGTCGCGGATGTTGGCCACGCCGGTGACGTACATCAGGATACGCTCAAAGCCCAGACCGAAGCCGGAGTGGGGCACCGAGCCGAAGCGGCGCAGGTCGATGTAATCCTGATACTCCTCCAAGCCCATGCCGCGGGCCTCCATGGCGGCCAGCAGCTTGTCGAGGTCGGCCTCACGCTCGGAGCAGCCGATGATCTCGCCCACGCCGGGCACCAGCAGGTCGGTGGCGGCCACGGTCTTGCCGTCGGGATTCTGCTTCATATAGAAGGACTTGATATCCTTGGGATAGTTGGTGACGAAAACGGGCTTCTTGTAGATGACCTCGGTGATGTAGCGCTCGTGCTCGGTCTGCAGGTCGCAGCCCCAGTCCACGGGATATTTAAATTCCACGTCCGCCTTTTTCAGCAGTTCGATGGCGTCGGTGTAATCCAGTACCACAAAATCGCTGTCCACCACGCCGCGCAGTTTTTCGATGAGGCCCTTCTCAAAGAACTTGTCGAAGAACTCCAGTTCGGCAGGGCACTTCTCCATCACGTCGGAGATGATGTACTTGATCATCTCGGTGGCAATCTCGATGATGTCGGGCAGCTCGGCAAAGGCTACCTCCGGCTCCACGTGCCAGAACTCGGCCACGTGACGGGGGGTGTTGGAGTTTTCCGCACGGAAAGAAGGGCCGAAGGTGTAGATCTTACCGAAGGCCATGGCCGCCATCTCGCCCTCCAGCTGACCGGACACGGACAGGCCGGCACGGCGACCGAAGAAATCGTCGGCGTAGTATTCCTCGGCGGTCTTATACTGGTCGGACCAGCCGATGGTGGTCACCTTGAACATCTCGCCGGCACCCTCGCAGTCACTGGCGGTGATGAGGGGCGTGTTGACGTAGACGTAGTGGCGCTCCTGGAAATAGCGGTGGATGGCGGCGGCCATCACGCTGCGTACACGGAAAATCGCATTGAAGGTATTGGTGCGCACGCGTAGATGGGGGATGGTGCGCAGGAATTCCAGGGTGCAGCGCTTCTTCTGCAGGGGATATTCGCCGGGGCAAGCCCCCAGAACCTGGATGGCGGAGGCGTTGACCTCCACGCCGTTGCGCTCGCTGGCAACGAGGATGCCCTCCACCTTGAGCGAGGTGCCCAGGGGCATATAGGCGCTGATATCGCCCAGCGCCTCCTTATCCAGCACGATCTGCAAGTGCTTGAGGGAGGTGCCGTCGTTGAGCTCGATGAAGGCGACGGTCTTGCTGTCGCGGCTGGTGCGCACCCAGCCGCAGACGGTCACGTTCTGACCGATGTAGGCAGGGTCGTTGTACAGGGATACGATGTCGATGTGTTTCATAAAATGACAACTCCTTTTGGAATTTTGTTTACAACAGGGCAGAGAGGCAGGCTCAATTCCGCCACCAAGAAAAAGGTTTGAGGGAATGGTTTTCGGTCAAGCAAGGCAAAAGCGGAGTGAACCCTTTGTGGGTTCACGAGCATTTTAACGCAGATTGGGCGGAAACCGACCCTCCAAAGGGGAATTGCGTCTGCCACTCTGCCCTGACAATAAAAAAAGCCATCCGTCCTAAAATCATTAGGACGAACAGCGTACTGTCCGTGGTACCACCTAATTTGTCTGCTGTCGCAGACCACTCCGCCTCTCGATGAAGGCTTATCCTCTAACGCAGGACTACGGCGCACCTACTAACCCGATAGGGCGTTCAGGTTGCAACTCGGGAGGGTTATTCGCACAGACGCATACCGTCGGGCTTGCACCGTCCCCGACTCGCTGTGGGCGCCTATCCTGTGTTACTTGGCTCCGTCATAGTTTTTATTTACCTTAACATATAAAGGGACGTTTGTCAAATGTTTTTTCTCTTGCGCCCACCTATCATCTATGCTACAATGAAATAGAATATTGGGGTTTTGTGACCTTTTGTTACCAAAATCCGTCATTATCGTATAGAGGAGGATATAACTGATGACACATAAAGGAACTAAAACCTTACATACGGAAAGATTAATTCTGCGTAGATTTACCGTGGCTGATGCTGAGGATATGTTTAATAATTGGGCAAGTGATGAAAATGTCACTCGTTTTTTGACTTGGCAACCACATGAATCCGTGGATTTCACAAGACAGCTATTGGTAGGCTGGGTTGAGGCTTATGATAGCGTCAAAGCATATAATTGGGCTATACAATTCAATGGAAAAGTCATTGGCGGTATAAGCGTTGTTCGAATGAGCGATAAATGCGAATATGCAGAACTAGGGTATTGTTTGGGTCGCGATTATTGGAACAAAGGAATTATGTCAGAAGCCGCAAATGCTGTTATCCATTATCTGTTTTCTGAAATAGGTGTCAACCGTGTATGCATATCTCACGCCACAGAGAATCCCGGTTCGGGAAAAGTCGCTCAAAAATGCGGAATGACTTACGAGGGAACGAAACGTGAACACTTCAAAACTTCAACGGGCAGGTTTGTTGATTTAGCAGAATATGGTATTTTGCGCAGTGAGTGGAAAACGAACAAACCGAAAAACACGCAGAGCCTCCCTCTTTGAGGGAGGTGGCTTTCGCCGCAGGCGAAAGACGGAGGGAGTTTTGCAATCTATCACAAAAGGGGAGGGAATCTTGTGGCTGTTTTCACACCGTCCTGCGCCACGCAGGAGTTGTCTGTTGTGCCTTTTGCTCAGTCGCTGATTCCCACCGTCGATTGTGGCTACGATACCGATACGTGGCTGTACGCCCCCACCACCTTTCTCCCTTACCGTTATGTGCTGGGCAAGCGGTGTCAAAATCCCCTTATCTGCATTGGTATCAACCCTTCCACCGCCGACCCCTCTCGTTTGGACCCCACCCTGCAATCGGTGGAGCGGATAGCACAGCGAAACGGCTTTGACGGCTTTATGATGATGAACGTATACGCCCAGCGTGCCACCGTCCCCAATGATTTAGACAAGGACTGCAATCAGCGGCTACACGAGGAAAATTTGGCGGCGTTTCGCCACGTGCTGTCCCTGTGCGGCGGCACGCCGACGGTGTGGGCGGCGTGGGGCACGCTGATTGAAAAGCGTCCCTATCTTTTTGATTGCCTGCAGGATATGATGGCGGTGGGGGAGGAATACGGCGCCCGTTGGGTGTCCTTCGGCGCTCGTTCCAAGGCGGGTCATCCCCATCATCCTCTGTATCTGCGTGCCGACAGCCCCATGGAAGCTTTCGATTGGGAGGAATACCTCAATGTTAGACCGTGACCGTATCGTGTCACAACTGCATAGCGGCTACACCGTCACGGTGGTGGAGGAAATGGCCTCCACCAACACCGCTCTCAAGGAGATGGCGGCGGCAGGTGCGCCGATGGGCACCGTCCTCATCGCCGACCGTCAAACCTGCGGCCGCGGCCGTCTGGGGCGGCAATTTCACTCCCCCGAGGGCGGCCTGTACCTCTCCGTCCTCGTTCCGCCTGCCGACACGGTCACCTGCCGTGCCGCCGTGGCGGCGGCACGGGCCATCGAGAGCTTGTGCGACGCCAAAATCGACGTAAAATGGGTCAACGACCTTTTTCTGAACGGCCGCAAGGTGGCCGGTATCCTCGCCGAGGGCGTCCTTGCCCCCGACGGCACTCTCACCGCCGTGGTGCTGGGTATTGGTGTCAACGTGGGGGAGACCACCTTCCCCGACGCGTTGCAATCCATCGCCACGTCGCTGGGCAACGAGGGATACTCCCTCACCCGTGAGGATCTGGCGTCGGCTTTTTTAACCGGCTTGACACAAACGTTGTGCGCTGACATTTCGGTAATGGACGAGTACCGCCGCCGCAATTTGGCGCTGGGACGGCAAATCACCGTCCTGCGCGGTAGCGAAACCTATCCCGCCACTGCCGAAGGCATTACCGACGACGGGCACCTGGTAGTACGCACCGCCGACGGAACCGTCCAAACCCTATCCTCCGGAGAGATCCGCATTAGACTGTAAAAAAAGAGGGATGTTTTATGAGTGCGACAAACGATAACCGCCCTTTGATGAGCGATGACGAACTGACCGCGCTGGAAACGGAGTTTATGGAGCGGTACAAGGGCAGCGAACAGCACCCCATCCGCACCCTGCTGCGTTTTTATAAGGGGCAGTATCACCTGCTCGTCTTCGCCGCCGTCTGCTACATCATCAAGAAAAGCCCCCAGTGGATGATTCCCATCATCACCGCCAATCTCATCAATCTGGTGGTGGAGCAGCCGGAGAATATGGTGCGCTCCATCGTCATCAATGCGGTGGTGCTGGCGGTCTTGTTGGTGCTGAATATTCCCTTCCACTATCTGTACGTCAAATCCGAGGCGGTCGCCACCCGTAACGTGGAGGCAGGCCTGCGCGGCGCGCTGGTGCGCAAACTCCAGCACCTCTCCATCGGCCATTATCGGGAAATGCAGTCGGGTCGTATCCAGTCCAAGATGATGCGTGACGTGGAGGCCATCGCCAACCTCTCCAGCAGCATTTTTATGAACGGTATGGAAATCATCATCAATCTGGTGGTGGCCATCTCGGTGGTGCTGAGCAAAAACCTGTTCGTGTTCATCTTTTTCGCCCTGTGTGCGCCCATCGCCGGCGTCATCAGCTTCCTGTTCCGCAAGAAATTGCGCACCCTCAACCGTGACTATCGCCACGCCGTGGAGGAAACCTCCGCCGAGGTGATGGATATGGTGGAGATGGTGCCCCTATCCCGTGCCCACGCACTGGAGGACACCGAAACCACCAAGATGAACCGCCTGCTTCACGGTATCGCTCGCCGTGGCCTGCGCTTGGATATCACCCAGAGCCTGTTCGGCGCCACCAACTGGGTGGTGTTTGAGACCTTCCAGCTCATCTGTCTGGTGTTCACCGTGGTGATGTTCCTCGGCGGCCAGATTACCGAGGTGGGTGATATCACCCTGTATCAGAACTATTTCACCATGCTGGTGTCCAGCGTGACCATGATTCTCGCCATGATTCCCACCTTTGCCCGTGGTATCGAGGCGGTGACCTCGGTGGGCGAACTCATGCACGCCGAGGAGGAGGAGAACAACGACGGCAAACAGCCCCTCGCCGACGTGGAGGGTGCTTTCACCTTCCGCGGCGTCAATTTTGCCTACGAGCCGAATCATCCCGTCCTCTCGGATTTCACGCTGGACGTGAAACCGGGTGAGACGGTGGCGCTGGTGGGCGAGAGCGGTGTGGGCAAGACCACCGTCATCAATATGGTCATCGGCTACCATTTCCCCGACGAGGGCGTGGTCACCGTCGACGGCCACAACCTGCGCGAGATTGACCTACGCACCTATCGCAAGCATATTGCGGTGGTGCCGCAGAATACCATCCTGTTCAGTGGCACCATCCGTGACAACATCACCTATGGTCTGCCCGAGGTCAGCGAGGAGAAATTGGCGGAGATTTTGGAGGCCGCCCGCCTGACCGAGATGATTGAAAAACTGCCCCACGGTCTGGACACCTCGGTGGGCGAGCACGGCGGTAAGCTGTCCGGCGGTCAGCGCCAGCGCATTTCCATCGCCCGTGCCCTCATCCGTGACCCCAAGGTGATTATCCTGGACGAGGCCACCTCGGCGCTGGACAGCGTGAGCGAAAAGAAGATTCAGGAGGCGCTGGACCACCTGACCGCCGGCCGCACCACCTTCGTGGTGGCGCACCGCCTGTCCACCATCAAGGACGCGGACAAGATTGCGGTGATGGAGGGCGGACGCTGCGTGGAGTGCGGCACCTATGACGAATTGATGGCCAAAGAGGGCGCCTTCTACCGCTATCGCAAATTGCAATTGTAATCACGAAAGGAGAATCACGATGGATCCAATCGCCGTTTTGATTCCTTGCTACAACGAATCCCTCACCATCGCCAAGGTGGTGGCGGACTGGAAAACCGCCCTACCCGAGGCCACGGTGTACGTCTATGACAACAATTCCACCGACGGCACCGCTGAGATCGCCCGCGCCGCAGGCGCCGCCGTGCGTTACGAATACCAGCAGGGAAAAGGCAACGTCATCCGCCGTATGTTTCGCGAGATTGACGCCGCCTGCTACCTGATGGTGGACGGAGACGACACCTATCCTGCGGATTGCGCCCGTGAGATGGCGGATTTGGTGCTGCACCGTCAGGCGGATATGGTGGTGGGCGACCGCTTGTCCTCCACCTATTTCACCGAGAATAAGCGCCCCTTCCATAATTTTGGCAATTCCATCGTGCGCTTGGGTATCAACACCCTGTTCCACTCTAATATTCGGGACGTGATGACCGGTTGCCGTGCCTTCAGTTTCGAGTTTGTCAAGACCTTCCCCGTCCTGTCCGCAGGCTTTGAGATTGAGACCGAGATGACCATCCACGCGCTGGATAAGAATATGAAGATTGACCACGTGGTGATCCCCTATCGTGACCGCCCCGACGGCAGCCAGTCGAAACTCAATACCGTCCGCGACGGCCTCAAGGTGATCGGCACCGTGTTCCGTCTCCACCGCAACTATAAGCCCTATTCCTTTTTCGGTATCATCAGCGCCCTGCTGCTGTTGTTGGCGCTTGTTTTCTTCATCCCCGTGCTGGTGACCTATATCCAAACGGGCTTGGTGCCCAATTTCCCCACGCTCATCGTCTGCGGCTTTACGGCGTTGGCGGCGCTGCTGTCTTTCTTCACGGGTTTGCAGTTGCAGAATGCGGTGCAGAAGAATAAGCAGGATTTTGAGTTGGAGCGTATCAAGGTGAATCGGTGCTATCGCCGCCTGATGGCAGAAAAGGAGACGGTATGAGTAAAGCGTGGCGTATCGGCGTTTATGCCGCCTTAGGGTTGGCGGTGACGGTGCTGTTTGCGGTGGCTCTGCTCACGGGAGAGGGCTACGGCTGGCTGTATCTGGCCATAGGCGTTTTGTTCGCGTTTGCGGTGCGCCCCTCCTCGTCTCTCCACGGGCTGACGGTGGCTCGCTTCGGTCGGGTGAAAGGGATGGTTACCGTTTTGGTGGCGCTGATTACCATGGCCGCCTGCGTGCTTCCGATGGATAAACTGCCCCTGTGGAATGGCGAGCAGCCGGACCACCGCAACCAATACGAGGTGATGGCGGAGTCTATCTTGGACGGCCACATCGACCTCTACTATGACGAGGTGGATACCTTAGCCAACCTTAATAACCCCTACGACCCCGACGAGCGCGCCGCCGCAGGGGTGTCCTATCATTGGGATCACGCCTATTACGAGGGTCACTACTATATGTATTTCGGCGTGGTGCCGGTCTTTTTGGCCTTTTTGCCCTACCGTCTGCTGACAGGGCAGGCGCTGACCACCTATCACGCAACCCAATTCTTCGTGGTGCTGTTCATCGCAGGCGTCTTTATGTTATTCCGCCTGCTGGCCAAACGTTTTTTCAAAAAACTGCCTTTCGGCGTCTATCTGGCGCTGTCGGCGGCGGTGTCCGCTATGAGCGTGTGGTACGCTTCGGCCGAGCCGGCGCTGTACTGCACCGCCATCACCGCCGCACTGGCTCTGCAGACTTGGAGTTTCTATTTCTTCGTCCGCGCCGTCTACGTGGAGGAGCGGGAAAACCGCCAGATTCTGCTGGCGGCGGTGGGCGCTCTGTTGGGCGCACTGGTGTTTGGTTGCCGTCCGCCCATCGCACTGGCCAATCTGCTGGTCATCCCTATGTTGGTGGCCTTTCTCCGTCAGCGTAAATGGTCTTGGCGTGTGGCTGGCAAACTGGTGCTGGCTGCCCTGCCCTACGTGGCGGTGGCTGCGGCGCTGATGTGGTATAACTATGCCCGCTTTGAGAATCCCTTTGAGTTTGGTCAGGCCTATCAGTTGACGGTGGCGGACCAAACCGACTACAAGGTGACGCTGGATAAAGCCACCCTCTTGCGCTTGGCGAATAATCTCATCAGCAATTACCTCTGGGTGGGTAAGGTGGAGGAAGCCTTCCCCTATATCAACACCTCGGGCGTGCTGTGGAATTTTCCCGTGGTGCTGCTGTGCGTGGCGCTGTTCCGTGCCCCGTCGGTGAAGGCGATGAAAAAGGACACCGTCCTGCCGCTGGCGTGGTGTTTGCCTCTCACCGTTTTGGTGATTACGGCGTTGGATATTCTGTGGACGCCCTATCTGCTGGAGCGGTACAATATGGATATTTATTTCCTGCTGGGTATCGCCCTTTTCTTGGCGGTGGGTTATTGGTACGCCACCTGCACCGAGAAGCAGGGACGGCGGCTGGCCTGCTTCGTGATGATTTTGTCCGCCGCCACGGTGGTGTCGTCCTTCCTTTACTACGCCTACACCGTAGGTACCTATTACCCCGAGGAGGTCACCGCCATCGCCCACGCGTGGCATTTGCTGTGATAAAAAAGGAGTGGAAAGCACCGCTTTCCACTCCTTTTTGTTATTTATTGCTATTTGTGTCGATCAAATCCACAGAAAAACAGTCGTTGATATACGCCGTCACCGCATCGCGATCGCCTTTTGCACAAGTGACTCGAAACACTTTGGTATGATCCATCACAATGCAACGATATTGTTTTAATCCGGTGCTGGTGCTGAACGAAACTTCCGGTTGGTTATCCTTGCCGGTTGCGTTTTCAAAATAGGCGTAGGCGTCTTCTTGGGTGGCAAACACGTAGGCAAACAAATCAAAGGACATCGTTTCTGACTCGTAGGCGACACCGTAGGATTGCAAAGGTTGCAAATCTTTTACGGACTCGTCGTTGGTCAGCGCATTTATGGGCGTGACCGTAGCGCCGTCTGCCGTCTGTGTTTCGATGTTTTGACATTCCGATAAGGAAGCGAACATATCCAATTTCACAGAGTTGTGTATGGAAATACCGCCACGTAAAACGAGCCAAAGCACGAGAACAGCTACGATGATAGCGGTGATAATGAGAATCATTCTGACGGTAGATTTTTTCATTTTGACTCCTCCTTCTGTGCTTTTGTTATATTTCCCACAAATTATACGGATTGTAAAAGAATTACCCTCAATTCAATCCTTCTTCGCCTACTTGGGCGAACAATCTTTCCACCGCCTGCAGCAGCAGGGGATGGGCGGCGAGGTCGGGGTCGGCGGCCAGCAGACGGGCGGCGCTGTTTTGCGTCCGTTGGAGTAGCGGCATATCCTCCAGCAAATCCGCCACCTTGAGTTGGGGCAGACCGTGCTGACGGTTGCCGAAGAAATCGCCGGGGCCACGGAGCTTTAGGTCTTCGTCCGCAATCTTAAAGCCATCGTTGGTGGCTCTCATCACGCCCAAACGGCGGAGATTGTCCTCGCCCCGATTGTCCGAGATGAGAATGCAGGTGGATTGGTGTTTGCCACGGCCCACACGGCCTCTGAGCTGGTGCAACTGCGCCAAACCGAAGCGCTCGGCATTCTCAATCACCATAATCACCGCATTGGGCACGTCCACCCCCACCTCAATAACGGTGGTGGACACCAGAAGCTGTATCTCTCCTGCGGCAAAGGCGGCCATCACCGCCTCTTTGTCGGCGGCTTTCATTTTGCCGTGCAACAGCCCCAGTGTGTACCCACGGAAGGGTCCCTGCCGCAACTGGTCAAACACCTCGGTGGCGGAGCGGAGATCCATTTCTTCGCTCTCCTCTACGAGAGGGCAAACGATAAATCCCTGCCGCCCCTCGTCCAAATGCTTGCGCACGTAGCCGTAGGCACGGTCTCGCTTATCCTCGCCCACGGCAAAGGTCTCCACAGGCTGTCGGCCGGGCGGCAGTTCGTCCAGCACCGACACGTCCAAATCGCCGTAGAGAATCAGCGCCAGCGTGCGCGGAATGGGTGTGGCGGACATCACCATCAGGTGGGGATTGCGCCCCTTGGCCGCCAGGGTGGCACGCTGTGCCACGCCAAAGCGGTGCTGCTCGTCGGTGATGACCAGGCCGAGGTCGGCAAAGTGCACCTTATCGCTAATTAAGGCATGGGTGCCCACCACAAAGTCGATCTCTCCTGCGGCGATGGCCTCCTGCAGCCGCTTTTTCTTGGCAGGGGTCAGCGAGCCGGTGAGCAGTCCCACCCGCACGCTGTCCCCCAGTAGTTTTTGCAGGGAATTGGCGTGTTGCTCCGCCAAAATCTCGGTGGGCGCCATCATCGCCACCTGCTTGCCTGCGCCGATGACGGTGTAGGCCACGCCTGCCGCCACGGCGGTCTTGCCGCTGCCCACGTCGCCCTGAATCAGGCGGGACATGGGCGCATCGCCCTGCATATCCGCTACGCAGTCGGCGATGGCACGGCGCTGTGCCCCCG
This sequence comes from Acutalibacteraceae bacterium, assembly GCA_045544815.1. Classification (GTDB taxonomy): domain Bacteria; phylum Bacillota; class Clostridia; order Oscillospirales; family Acutalibacteraceae; genus UBA5905. The sequence goes on from JAZPZT010000024.1 coordinate 24,142, forward strand.
TGAGGGTGAAGGGGAGGTTTGCCATGTATTCGGCGGTGTGGTCGGCGGTGATCACCGCGCCGCTTTGCCGCCGGTTGCGCCCTTTCAGGCGGAGAAGCCCCAACTGCAATACGAACAATTCCTCATACACCAGCCGCCGCTTGGCTTCTTCCAGCGCTCGCTGGTCGGTGGGAAAATGGATGGCGGTCAGCGCCGTCAGGCGGTCGCACAGCCCCTCCTGCGCCACGCAGTCGGTGGGCAGGCACTCGGGCAGACCCACCCGTGCCGCCACTTCCAGTACGGCGGCTACGTTTTGCTCCACCATTTTGTTGGTCAAGCCTTCGGTGAGAGGGTAGAGAGGGCGGATCTTCGCCTCGGCAGAGGTGGCGATTTGGGGCGAGGTCATCTCCGCCCCTCGCCCGTCGGAGGTGACGGTGCCGTAGAGCAGAATCTCGTCGTCCCGATGAATCTTGGCGGCGGCGTAGGGGTTATTAAACAGCGTCACCTGCAGACTGCCGTAGCCGTCGGTGACACGGAAGCGGTAGAGGGTCATCCCCTTGCGGACACGGTATTCGGTGGGTGCTTTGGACACCCAGCCACGGATACAGCAGGGCACACCCACCTCGGCGTCGGAGATGAGCCGCGGTGCCGACCAATCCTCATAGCCACGGGGATAGTGGCACAGCAAATCCCACAGGGTGCGGATGCCCAGCTTTTCATACAGGGCGGCTCGCTTTTCTCCCACACCCTTGAGGGTGCGGACAGAGGCAAACAACGGCACGCAATCATCTCCTTTCTGCTTTTGTAACCACAAATAAAATCTCAGACGCACTGCTCAACGGCTGTTTTTCCGTTTGCTATTGTATTTGCGGTCATGTTTTCTTTATTCTATCAAATTTATTTTAAAATTTCAATACGAGATATTTTCACGGATTTGCGTAAACCGCTTTTCTTTCTCCGCCTATGTATGCTATACTGGGGATGAACAACACCGAAAAGAGGTGCTTTCTATGAAAAAACTGCTTTCTCTGCTGTGTGCGCTGTGCCTGCTGGTGGCGCTTGTGCCCACCACGGCTGTGGCGGTTGCCGCCCAACCGAAGGCGACCCAAAACCTGTATCAACAGATTTTGGAGCGTGACGGCTTTATCGAGGGCGTGTGGTATCCGTGGTTTACCCATACCTATTTGGGTTGCGGCTTCACCACCAACGAGGTGGCCGCCACCTGGATTACCAACGGCTGGTATGATTTTAATAAAGTGGGTATCGACACCTACGGCGCCGACAAGATTTACGCCGAAATCTACAATCTCAAGGCGTTGGGCTATAATATGCTGGCCATCGCCGGCTCTCCCTACGGTGAGGGCGTTATCTACGACAACAACGGCGACGTCCTCGGCATTAAGCAGGACTATCTGCAAAACGTCGCTCGTTTTCTGGACATCTGCCGCGAGTTGGATATGCCGGTGATGTGGAATATCTGCTTTCACACCTCCTCCGCCGCCGATTACTATGGCCCCGACGTGTGGAATATGCTGTGCCGTATGTATTACGATCACACCGTAGCCGACCACTACGCCCAGCGGTTTGTCAAGCCGTTGTGCGGCCTGCTGGATCAATACGACGACGTAGTGGCGCTCATCGCCCTTACCGACGAGGTGGAGAACGAGATCCACGACGCCGACGAGCCCAACAACTGGGGCTATGCCACCAAGGCCTTCGGCACCACCAAGGAGAACATTTTCTACTTCGTCAACGCTATGAATGAGGCGGTGAAAAAAGAAGTACCCCAGATTGCCCGTACCATCGCCGCCAACAGCGACGATTTGGGTCTGTACAGCACCGTGGATGTGGACGTGCTGGGGCGCAACCGCTATTCCGATGAGGGTACCGTCCCCGGTATTGACCGTATGTATCCTACTGCCCCTATGCTGCTCACCGAGTACAATCTCGGCGAGGCAAAGGGTATGAACGAGACCCGGTACAGTGCCATTCAGATTAAATTCCGTGACGAGATGAAGCGGGTGGGCTATCAGGGCGGTTTCCAGTGGTGTTGGCAGCCCAACGCCAAGGGAGGCGTTCACGACCTGTTGATGGCAAACGGCTCGGTCACCGATTTCCGCCAATCCGTCTACGACCGCTACTACTACACCATCGACGCCAAAGCCGCCTATCAGGGCAACAAGGCGGCGCTGGATACCCCCGCCCTTTTCTACTACAAGGGTAATGGTCTGTTGGAATGGGTGCCCTCCCGTCAGGCTGTTTCGGTGACCATTGAAAAATCCGCCGACAGAAAGAGATGGCAGACGGTTGCCGCCAATCTCAACCCTGCCACCCTGATGAAAAACGGAAAAATCGTCTATCAGGCGAAAAACGTCATCGCCACCGACTATTATCGTGTGACGGTGATGGACGGCAAGGGTCATACCGCCACGGCGGTGACCAATCGCCCCGGTGCGGCGCTGGAACACGTGGGCAGCAGTCCCTCCTCCTCTATCAAGGCGGTGTCGCGCCCTGCGGTGAAGAAGGCACAGGTCGCTTTTTCCTCTACCTCCACGCTGTCCCTCACCTCCTTCGGCACCACCGCCAACCGCGCTCAGGACAGCGTCAATCTCATTAAAAACGGCGGTTGCGAGCAGCTCAACAGCGGTCAGTGGAACCATTCCGATTTCTTGGGCGACGCTATCGAGGTGGTGTACGACAAAACCACTCCCGACGGCTACAAGAGCTTGCATTTTGACACCCGCGACAGCGCCACCCCTCGGTGGTACACCTTTAAGGTGTCGGTGGCGAAATACACCGACTATACCCTCTCTGCGTGGGTGAAGGGCGCCTACATCGCCGACGACAACCGTTTCTATGCCTCTATGGGGGTGCTCAACCCTGCCACCAAGACCTTTGCCACCTACTCCGGATACAGCAACAGGCGCTCTCGTCAGGATCGCCAGATTTATCCTCCCGCGTGGGATAATCAGTGGCACCTGCGCTCGGTGACCTTTAATAGCGGCAATCTCACCGAGGTGGTGATTGGCTTCTACGGCGCTCAGTCGGAGATGTGGATTGACGGCATGGCGCTGTATAACAGCAGCGTCGGCTCTCCCTATTACAGCGAAACCGCCCGCGGCGTGGTCTCCTTCAATTACAACTACGAGTATATGCGTTGCGACCCTGCCAAGAGTCTCACCCAAAACGTCCGTCTGGAGGATGGAAAGTCCACCTACTGGCAGACGGGCGGCGGCTGGAATAACGGTTTTATGAGCGTGGCGAATGCGCCCGACGGCTATGGCAAGGCGCTGAAATACACCGCCTCTGCCCATCCTGCCGGTGTGTCTTACATCAAGTGGATTCCCGTGGAAAAGAAGACGCAGTACATCGTCACCTTCGACTACAAGGTGGTCAAAGAGGGCGACGGCCGCATTCAATTAGGCGTCAAACAAAGCGCGGGTATCGTGTCCGTGATGTCGCTGGAGATGCGTGACACCGACCTCTACGAGGGTGCAAACGGATGGTGTACCTTCAGCACCAAGCTGAACACCTCCGCTTTCGACCGATTGGCTTTCATCGTCACCGATTTGGGCGGCGAGTTTTACATCGACAACATCCGTGTTTTCTTACCCAAGGACGGCTCGGACGTGCAGGACGTGAGCAATAATAGCGGCACCACCGCCCCCGTGGTGCGTCCCACCGTCACCACCACGCGCCCCACCACCGGGACCACGACGGCGGTCACTAAGCCGCTTCCACCCGAAGTTGAGCCCGCCGCCACCACGACTGTGGTGGTAGAGGATGGCACCACCGCCACCGCACCCATCGAGACGCAGGCGACCATCTCTGCCCCTGCCGAGGATACACCCACCCACGGTGAGGATGAGCCTGCCTCTGCGCCGCCTATCGGTCTGTGGATTGGCGTCGGCGCCGCCGTCTTGCTGATAGCGGGCGGTGTCACCGCATTCCTGATTTGGCGCAAAAAGAAGCAATCCTAACGCATAAAACGGCAGACCGCTATATGGCCTGCCGTTTTTCTTTACTTTTACACAAAAAGTGGTAGCCAAACGTAAAAAGATATGTTATAATGGCTGTATCTGTAAAACCGATATAACGGTATTTGCGAAAGGAGACAGAAAATATGAAAAAAACAGTGTGCAAAGTCTTATCTCTGTTGTGTGCTGTGGTGTTGATGGCCTGCGCCATTCCCTTGACCGCCCTCACCGCCACCGCTGAGATGGGCTGCGACTTCCCCTGGACCAAGGAGCAAACCTTGCTGGAGAAGATCGTCGAGCGGGACGGCCTGCTGGACGGTATCTGGTTCCCCTGGTTTAACGCCGGTGGAAGCGGCCACAATCTGGTCGGCAACAAGTTAATGGCCCAGTATTACGGCGCCGAGTGGGCGCGCGTGGAGCTGGATTATTATGGTGCCGATAAGATCTATCGTGAGATATACAACCTCAAAGCCATGGGCTTCAACATGATGGCCTACGGCGGCTCCATCTACGGTGAGGGCGTCATCTACGACGAATACGGCGATGTTAAGGGCATTGAGCCGGAGTATCTGGACAACGCTCGCCGCCTGCTGGATATGTGCCGCGAGATCGGTATGCCCGTGATGTGGAACGTGTATTTCCACTGCTCCTCTGCCCCTCACTACTACGGTATGAACGGCTGGAACATTATGTGCCGTATGCTGGGCGACCGCACCGTGGCGGATCATTACGCCGAGCGTTTTGTGAAGCCTCTGTGCCAGATGCTGGCCGAGTACCCCGACGTGGTGGCGCTGATTTCCATCGCCGACGAGCCGGAGAATGAGATCAACGACGCTTCCTACGGCAACCATTTTGGCGACGCAGGTCGCAGTTACTATGGTGTGAACCGTGACGATTTGATTTATTTCATGAAGGGCATCAACGATATGTGCAAGAAGATGTTGCCCAACGTCCCCCGCACCGTGGCTTCCAACAGCCGAAGCAAGACGCCTTACGTGGGCTTTGATCTGGATTTGATGGGCCAGAACAAGTACGACAACAACGCTAACGTGGATAGCTCTGACTCTTTCTTCACCGATGCGGACATCATCCTCACCGAGTACAACATCGGTGGTGACGGCAAGTTTACCGATCAGGAGTTTGCCGATCGTCTGATCAAGTGGCGCAAAGGCATGATGGAGAACGGTTATAAGGGCGGCTTCCAGTGGTGCTGGTTGCCCAACGCCACCGACGCGGCCTACTATCTGCTGAATAAGTATCCCAAGAGCAACACCGACTTTAAGGAGACGGTGGCGCTGACCCGCTATTACATCGATGAGTACCGCGCCGCACATCAAGGCAAGAAGATTGCTTTTGACGTGCCCGTGTTGTACGCCAATGACGGCAGCGGTCTGGTGGAATGGATTCCCTCCCGTAAAGCCACCACGGTGACCATCGAGCGTTCCGACGACGGCGGCAAGACCTGGAAGGCTCTCGTGAAGGACGCCGACCCCTCCGGTATGATCACCAAGGGTAAGGGTGTCTACAGAGATACCGATGGTTCCAAGCCGAAGAGCGGCTTCTGCTATCGTGTGACCATGTCCGACGGTACGAACAAGGCCACCTCTGCCCCCAACAACAAGGCAGGCGCCGATAAGGCGTACAAGGTGACCTATCAAGCCCCCACCATCGATTATGCAACCGGCACCGACCGCGTGGCGCCCGTCTTTAATAAGAAGACCGAGCCCGAGAAGGCTCGTCTGCTGGCCTTCACCAACAGCCAGAACCGTCCCATGGACGATTCCGTCAATCTGATTAAGAACGGCAGCTTTGAGTCCACCAGCGGCGCTCAGTGGAACACCTCTTCCTTCCTGAAATACGCCAAGGTGGTCAACGACTCCACCACTTTTGAGGGTAACAAGAGCCTGTATTTCGACACCTCCAACGTGGACGAGGGCGCTTACTACAAGTTTACCGTTACGGGATTGAAGCCCAACACCAACTACACCTTCTCCACTTGGGTTAAGGGCGATTATCTGGGCGAGGACAACGCCGGCCGCGCCTCTATCGGCGTGTGGGATCCCGTGCTCAACGGCTTTATGGTCTATCTGGAGTACTATCGCGATTCCTGCCGTGGCTCCCGTCTGGATCAGCAGATTTACCCCACTGCGTGGGATGACGAGTGGCATCTGCGCGCCGTGCAGTTCTGCACCAAGGCCGACGAGACCGAGGTGACCATCGCCCTGTATGGTAAGGGCAGCAAGATGTGGGTGGACGGCATGGCACTCTACGAGGTCAGCGACGGTATCATCTATACGGGTGAAAATCGCGGCGCTTATATGAGATACGATTATTTCTTCTCCGATATTGGCACCTGCGAGCTGAACAAGAGCTTGACGAGCAACGTGCGTATGGAGGACAGCAAGAGCACCTTCTGGCAGACCGGCGCCGGCTGGCGCAACGGCTTCCTCAAGCTGGTGAGCAACAAAAATGAGTACGGCACTTCTCTGAAGTACACTCCCTCCGATGCGGTCGGCAACTACTACATCAAGTGGATAGATATTGAGCCGAACACCTCTTATATCTTCTCGTTCAGTGCGAAGATTCTGAAGGATGGCGACGGCAAGATTTCGCTGATTGAAGACAACTGGACCATGCCGACCGAGAACTTCTTCTTCGAGTTCGATCAAGAGATTTTCGGTGACGAGTGGCACAATTATGCCATCGAGTTCAAAAACAATAGCTTTACTAAGATTGGTATCGGTATCTGTGACTTGGGCGGCGAGGCGCTGCTGGACAACATCCGCCTGTTCAAGTCCTCCGACGCCAAAGAGGTGGTGGATCCCTTCAAGGATCCCAACGGCGGCACCGCCACCGTGCCCCCTGCCACCGTGCGTCCCACCTCTCCCACCACTGCTGTGGGTGGCGGCGATGACGTCACCACCACCGCTCCCTCCGAGACTCTGCCCACCGAGGGCGAGACCCTGCCCACCGACGCTCAGCCCACCCAGCCCTCTCAGGGCGGTGAGGATGGCGGCGACGTCGGTGCACCCGACGACGACGTTAATGCTGACCCTGCGCCGAAGGACGAGGGCGGCTTCCCCTGGCTGATCGTGGGTATTGCCGGCGGCGCCGTGCTACTGGTTGCGGCCGGTGTGGTGGTATTCCTCATCCTGCGCAAGAAAAAGACCCCTCCCACGACCTAACGACTCCTAATCCATAATAAAAAGCGGCAGGCTGTTATCAGCCTGCCGCTTTTGTTCAATTCTAATGGCGCAAAATACGGATTATCTATAGCCATTTTTCTATAGATGTGGTATAATAGCGAAAACCCCTAATTTTAAGGAGAAAAAGTATGAAAAGACACGTATCCCGTATTCTTTTGCCGCTGTTGTGTGCCTTGTGCCTGTTGACGGGGATGGTGCCTGTATCGGCAAAAGCGCCCGGCGGCGATTTTGCCTGGACGAACAGCGACGAGCCTATGCTCATCGAGCAGATTTTGCAGAGGGACGGCCTCATTGACGGTATCTGGTTTCCGTGGTTTGACGGCGGTAACGTGGGACACAGCCTCACCGGCAACGAGGTGATGGTGCGCTATTACGGCTCCAGCTGGTCAAAACCGGCACTGGATACCGTGGGTGCGGACAAGATTTATCACGAAATCTACAACCTCAAGTCCATGGGCTATAACCTGTTGGGCTATGGCGGCTCCATCTATGACGAGGGCGTCATCCACGACGCCTACGGCGACGTCATCGGTTGCAAGCAGGAGTTTCTGGACAACGCCCGCCGCCTGCTGGATATGTGCCGTGAGATTGGTATGCCGGTGATGTGGACCATCTGCTTCCACTCCTCCTCCAGCCCCAACTATCACGGCATGGACGCCTACAATATTTTCAGCCAAAAATACGCCAATCCCACCATCGCCAAGCACTATGCCGAGAATTTTGCTCGCCCCGTGTGCCAAATGCTGGCGGAGTATCCCGACGTGGTGGCGCTGGTGGCTGTCACCGACGAGATTGAGAACGAAATCAACGACTCTCAAGAGGGCAATCACTTCGGCGGTGCTCGTGACCACTACGGCGTCACCGAGGCGGATATGGTCTATTTTATGCAGCAGGTCACCAAGGTGGCTCGTGAGGAGTTGCCCCATACCGCCCTTACCATGGCCTCCAACGATAAGAACAAGGCGATGTATCACGGCTTCGATATGGATATGATGGGCCATAATATGTACGATAACAACGTGGGTGTACCCGACGCGGACGTATTCTTCTCCGACGCGCCGATGTTGCTGACCGAATACAATATCGGCCACGATGGCAAATTCACCCCCGAGCAGTTTGCTCAGCGGCTTATCACCTATCGCGAGAAGATGATGAAAAACGGCTACAAAGGCGGTATCCAGTGGGCGTGGATGAGTAACGGTATGCACCGCAGCACCGCCTATTACCTGCTGGACGGCTATGCCAACGGTGGACCCAATACCAACTTTTTGGAGACGGTGGCGATTCTCCGCCACTTTATCGACGATTACCGCGCGGAGTACCGTGGCGAGACGGTGGTGCTGGATGAGCCCGTCCTCTACTGCAACGAGGGTGGCGGCTACGTGGAGTGGATTCCCTCCCGTCAGGCGGAAACGATGGATTTGCTCCGCTCCACCGATGGCGGCAAGACCTGGCAGACCATTCTGCAAAACGTCAACCAATCCGACTATGTCAACAAGGGCAAGGGTCGCTATAAAGACACCGCCATCCCGAACTCGATGTATAAGATTGTGGTGCGTGACGACAAGGGTAACACCGCCGAGAGCCAACCCAACAACGTGGCAGGCATAGCGGCAAAATATAAAAAGGCGGCCACCACCGTCAAACTGGATGGCGCTACCGGTATTGGCAGGGATTACAGCTGGACCGGAAATTATTCGCTGTATGAATTTGCTACCTCCCAAAATCGCCCCTATACCGAGACTGCCAACCTGATTAAGAATGGTAGCTTCGAGTCCACCGCCGATGCAGCGTGGAATGCGAGCACCTTTGTTGGCGATGCGGTTTCGGTGGTCACTGATAAGACCGCTCCCGAAGGCGGCAAGAGCCTGTATTTTAACACCTCAGGCAATACCACCGAGAAATGGTACACCTTCACCGTCCCCGTACAGTCGGGCACCAACTACGTGTTCTCTGCGTGGGTGAAGGGCGCTTACCTTTCCGCAAACAACAGCGGCCACGCCTCCATCGGTGTGGTAGACCCCTCCACGGGCAAGTTTATGCTTTATCCGTCCTATCGCACCCGTCCCTCCCGCGCCAATCGTCAGATTTATCCCACCGCGTGGGATGAGGAGTGGCACCTGCGCTCGGTGTGCTTTAACTCCGCCGACCTCACCGAGGTGACCATCGCCCTGTGCGGCGAAAACAGCAAGCTGTGGGTGGATGGTCTGGCGCTGTACAAGAACGGCGAGGGACTCAAATACGTCGGCGAACGCAACAGCGGTCGGTTACTGCCGGATATGTCCGCCGAGCCGTTGACCTGCAAGGACAGCGCCTGTGTGATTAAGAATAGTAGTTTTTCCTCCGGCGACCAATATTGGGCGGACGGCGCCGGCTGGCGCAACGGCTTCCTCTCGATTACCACCACCGACAAAACCCACGGCAAAGCTCTGCGATATACCGCCGACGCCGCCGCAGGCACGTATTACGTGCAGTGGCTGGACGTCCAGCCCTACACCGACTATTCCTTTGCTTTTGACGTGAAGGTGCTCCAATCCGGTGGGGGCAAGCTGATGGTGATTGACGACATGATGACCATTCCGCAGGTGCTGTTGGGCTTTGAGTTTGACCAGGAGGTTTACGGTACGGGTTGGGGCAGTTACTATATCCAATTCAACACGAACGTATTTACGCGCATTGGCATTGCAGTGTGTGACTTGGGCGGAGAAGCGCTGATGGATAATCTGCGCCTGTTCAAATCCGCCGACGGTGTGGAGAACACCTCCGGCGACACCATAGCCACCATTTCGCCCAACGCCACCACCAAGCCTACCACCACGACCACCACCCTGCGCCCCGTTGTGGACGCCACCACCGCTCCTTCCGAGACTTTGCCTACTGACGGCGAGACTCAGCCCACCGAGGGTGACGCTCAGCCCACCCAGCCCTCTCAGGGCGGCGAGGAACCCTCTGACGAAGAGGTCGACCTCGTCCCCGAGCCGGAAGTGAAGAACGACTTCCCTTGGCTGATCGTGGGTATTGCCGGCGGCGCCGTGCTGCTGGTTGCGGCCGGTGTGGTGGTATTCCTCATCCTGCGCAAGAAGAAACAGTAATTAACCGCAAAAAAGGTGTGTGCCATCTGGCACACGCCTTTTTCTTTTTGTTTTACGCGTTCAGTTTCTTTTGCAACAGACCCAAGTCACGGTTGTTGATCTTGCTATCGTTGTTCAGGTCGGCGGCAGGGGACAACTCTATGGAGAATCCGTTGAGATATTTCTGCAACACGCCCAAATCGCGGTTGTTGAGCTTGTGGTCGCCGTTGACGTCACCGGAGAGGAGGACCTCTCGCTCTTCGCCGCAGAGGTTGCAGTCGGCGTCGGTTTCGTTGTCGTAGACGTGTTCGCCGGTGGCAGGGATGATCTCGGAGTAGCTGTCACCGCAATCGGCACAGGTGTACACCGTCTGTCCATCCTCGGCGCAGGTAGGTTCGGTGGTGACGGATGTGTAGTGGTGACCTAAAGCGTCGGTCTCGTCGCCTACGTAACTGTGACCGCAGGTGGTGCAGGTGTAGGTGGTGAAGCCGCCGTTGATACAGTCGGGGGCGGTCACAACCGCTTCATAAACGTGTTCACCGGTGGCGGGGATGACCTCAGAGTAGCTGTCGCCGCAATCGGCACAGGTGTACACCGTCTGTCCATCCTCGGCGCAGGTGGGCTCGATGGTGACGGATGCGTAGTGGTGACCTAAAGCGGCGGTCTCGTCGCCTACGTAACTGTCGCCGCAGGTGGTGCAGGTGTAGGTGGTGAAGCCGTCGTTGACACAGTCGGGGGCGGTTACAACCGATTCATAGACGTGCTTGCCGGTGGCAGGGATGACCTCAAAGTGGCTCTTCTCGCAATAGGAGCAGGTGTACACCGTCTTGCCATCCTGAACGCAGGTGGGGTCGATGACCGTCACCACGTAGTGGTGATTCTCCGTCTTTTTGTAACCGCATTTTTGACAGACGTTTTTAGCGTTGTAGTTGTGGGGACGGGATACCGTCAGGTTGAGTATGACCTCTCGTCCCAGATAGGTCATACCGCAGGAAAAACCGGAGCCGATACAGGCTACGCGATCCGCCGCACCGTACAGGGCATTGTTCAGCTCGTTAAAGAAAGCGTTTGTATCTCCGCTCATATACAGACGGATGGTCAGATCGGCCTCGTAGAGGGTGGCGATGATCTCCGCCGTGGGCAATTCCAGCATGGTGTCGTGACGGACGTGATAGTTGGCAGCGGTGGCGGTGGTGACAGGCAGATATTCTACGAACTCTTCTGCGACGTGTTCTTCGCACATACGGGCGTAGGTCATGTTGAGATAGGAGTAGTAGATGTAGCCGCCGTTATCGTTCTGGTCGTCCCAGGTGACGTCGGTATAGTACCATTCGCCGTCCAACTGCACCAGATTCCAGGCGTGGCCTTGCCCTTTGGAGTAGCCGGTGACGTAGAATACGGGGATACCCACCGTCTGCAGCAGCAGCTGATAGGCACGTGCGTAGCCGGCGCACACCGATGCACCCTCCAGAAGGGAGCCGATGACGGTCTGGTCGTTGTCGGTATATTTATAGGTGTTGATGGTTGCTACCCGATCGTGGAGGATGAGGCTCTTTTCGTAGTCACTCTTACCCTCCAGGTCGGCGGTCAACTCGGCCACCCGTGCCGCAAGGGCGGTTTGTTTTTTGGCTACGTCGGAGGGAATGTGCAGTACATACGTGGTGATGACCTCGCCGTATCCCTTTACGCTTACACCATCGGCTAACCAGAAAAACTCCGGATGGTCGTTGGTGACCAGTTCCCACACCATAAAGGCTTCGTCCGAGTTGAGACGATGGGTGCGGTGTGAAATGTCTACGTTCGCAGACAAAGTCTCGCACCCGTAAACCAGTTTATCATAGGCGTAGAGCAACGCCTCGCTGTTGTCCATCTGCGAGAGGATGGAGCGACCGAAACGGAATATTCCTTCGGTCTCACTCGCTTGGATAGCCGTTTGGGGTTGCGGATTGACCTCTGCCGCTACTGCCGGCGCCCACAGGGTACACAGCAGGGTGAGCGTTGCCAACAGAGCGATGAGCTTACGAGTCGTTTTCATAGCAGCAATCTCCTTTATTCTACGTGGCCCAGTATGTTCATACCTTGCGCACGATATTTTCGCGGTGACATATGGTACTTTTCTTTGAACAGTTTATTGAAATGGCTGGCGTTTTGAAAACCTACGTCCAACATCACGTCAAAAATGGGGCGGTCGGTGGCAATCAGCGCCTCTGCCACCCGTTCCAACCGTATGGCGTTGATAAAAGAGGAGGGAGTCTGTCCCATATACTTGCGCATGCTGCGTGTGACGTGCTCCTGGGTCTTGCCGGAGAGTTCCACCAGACGGGGAATGCCCACCACCAGGTTGTCGGATTGGTACATAGCGTCGCAGGCCTTGCGCAACCAAAAGGGTACGATGTTTGTATTGCCGCTGCCCACGGTGAACAGCACGATGAGCTCTGCCAACAAGGTGACGCCCTCTGCCTCTTGCACCGCCAGCGGCACCCATTTATTTACGTCTCGCAGCCACTTCATCCGCCGCAGCAGCAGGCGGCTGAGTTCGTGGGGCAACACCACCTTGTCCATTAGGGGCAGGTTGACCACCTCGGGGGTGCATTGTGCCGCCAATTCCATGGCGCGAAGAAACTGGTCCTTGCCAAAGGCGAGGTTAAAAAACTGCACCGTTCCTTTATCCTTGCGAGCGAAAAAGTGCTGGTCCTCGGGGTGGATAAACACCATCGTGTCGGGGTAAAGCGTCTCGCTTTCGCCGTTGATATGGTGTAGGAGAGGGCCTTCCTCCACCAAAAAGATCTCGTAAAAATCGTGATAATGAGGCGTGGAGTTTTCCAGCACGTCCGACAATCGTGTGCGGCGGGAGTGGAATTGCAGATAGGGAAACACCTCGTGTTTGAGTAATTGTTGCATAGTTTGATCACCTATATATCAATTTAGCACATAAAATATCAATAGTCAAGGAGATTTTATCAATATACTGTTTTATACTAATGTTGTACAAACGTTTTACCGGGAGGGACCGCCGTGACAGGAAAAGAGTTAGTCTCCTATGCCGCTGAGTTTACACGGCGGTATCGCACCGCCGCAGACGTCTATGCCCGTGAGGCAGACTGTTTGCGCCTGCAGTTTGGCTATGCGCTGCAACCCTTGCAGACGGGTGATTTGGTGGCAGGCCGCGTGGTGCGCTTGCCTTTGGGCGTACGACCCCAGTCCCACGGCGGCGTGGGGTATTACCTCCACGAGCCGTCTTGGACTGCAACCCTTGCCGATGGCACACTCACTGCCGAAGATAGGGCAGAAGCGGATGAATTGCTGGCGTTTTGGCAGACGGAAAATACCGCCGCCAAGATTGCCGCCGCCTATCCTGAGGGCTGGCTGGATATCTTTGTCCACAACGCGCCCTATGATACCCCTACCGCCGCCCACGGCCTCTACCGTATCAGCGGCATTCATATGGATCCCACGCGCCTGCTGACTTTGGGCGTGGACGGTATGGCGGCGCTGTGCGAGGAGAAACAGGCGGCCAATCCTGCTTTTTATCACGGTCTGATTCAGGCGTTGGATATTCTCTCCGAGGTGTGTTTGCGCTATGCCGCCGAGGCGGCCGCTTTGGGCAATGCCGCCCTTGCCGCCGATTACACCCATATCGCCCATCGCCCTGCCGCCACTTTTCCGCAGGCATTGCAATTGTCCTATCTTTTCTTCGTGCTGTCGGGTGCGTGGAATTACGGCCGTATGGACCAATATCTCGGCCCCTATCTGGCTGCCGACCTTGCCGCAGGCCGCCTGACCGAGACGGAGGCTTTGCGCTATATTGAGGATTTGTGGTGTCGTATGGAGGAATGGGGCGAATATTTCGATTCTCGCGTCATTCTCGGCGGCGCCGACCGCCCCCATGGGGCGGGCACCCTCGCTCCCTTGGCGATGGGGGCCATACACCGCC